>NZ_DAZC01000033.1:11813-32616 GCF_002508845.1 Methanobrevibacter sp. UBA417 | reverse complement strand
ACCATAACTAAAGAAAATGCAGATATGGTATCTTCAAATTATTTTGAAGAATATAAGAACATAAAAGAAAAACATACATATATTTTCGGTCCTGATTTTGATAAAATAAAGATTAGTTCAATAGATGAAGATTTAAGATTTTTTGACATAGGTCCTGCCATATGGATAAAATTGTTTAGAAAATCTTTTCTTAATGAACATAATATACGATTCTTAGAAGGAATGTTAGCTGAAGATTTAAATTTTTTCATAAATGTATTATTACAATCTAATTCTATTGTTTATTTGGATAATTACTTTGGTTATAATTATAAGATACGTGATACCGATGAAGATAAATCAACTATTCATGTTAGAAATAAAAAATATTTAGATGCTATGATTTCAGGCTATTATGAAACATGGGACATGCTAATAAATTTAAATCAAGAGAAATATTTTTCAAATGTATTTAGGGCTCATTTAGTATTTTGGTTAACAAGTTTCATTGCTAGTGATATTTCAAATATGGATAAAAAAGATCTTGCAAAAAGAATGGGGCCTATATTAACCGAACAATTAAAATATACTCCGGATTTTGGTGAAACAATTTATATTCCATTAGTTAAACCCCTTAAAAATAAAAATTTTGATGAATTTGTAAAAGCTTCTAATAATATCAAAAAATCCAGAAAAAGAAGAATGAAAATTAAGAATTTTATTCATAAACTTAAAATTTAATTTTATACTTTATAATATTTCATATTTTTTTTATTTTAAATGGTAATTTTTATAAAAGAAGAAATAAATAATAAAATTAATAATTTAATATTTAGATTACTAATTTTATTTAATCTAATTTTAAAATCTTAAGAAAGAATATTAAAAACTAATTAGGTATTGCAATGTTTGATAAACGTTTTATTTCAAATTTTACTAAATATAAATTTTTGTTAGTAGAACTTGTGAAAAGAGATATAAAAGGTAAATATAAGGATTCTGTTTTAGGTTTATTATGGAGTTTTTTAAATCCATTATTAACTATGGTTGTATTAACCTTTATTTTTTCTTATGTCTTTAAAATGTCAATTGATAATTTCCCAGTTTATTTTTTAACAGGATTTTTAATATTTAACTTATTTAATGCTGCTACTAATGGTGCAATGGAATCAATTAAAGGGAATGCTGGCATAATTAAAAAAATTTACCTTCCAAAGTATATGTTTGCACTTGGGACAACCTGTTCGGAATTAGTTAATTTTTTAATATCTTTAGTAGTACTAGTTTTAGTAATGCTTGTTACAAATGCACCATTCCATCCTACTATAATATTTACAATAATTCCAGTATTCTTATTAGTTATAATGGCGATTGGTGTAGGTTTAATCTTAGCTACTTTAACAACATTTTTCACAGATATTAGATATTTGTATGGTGTTTTCACTATGACTTTAATGTATGCATCAGCAATATTTTATCCTGTTGAAGTATTACCTCAACAATATCAATTTTTATTCGAATTAAATCCTGTTTATTTAGCTATTGCTGGAGCACGGGATGCTATTCTAGGAGGAATATTTCCTAATATAAAATACATGATTGTATTGGGAATAGTTGCATTTGTATTATTATTTATAGGAATGTATATTTTTTACAAATACCAAGATAAATTCATATTATATTTATAAAAAAATGACAAAATTAAAGAGGAGGTTAAATAATGGGTGCTGATATTGAATCAAATAATGAGATCATAGAAAAATCTATTGAAGATGCAAAGAAAAAAGCTGAGAAAGATAAAAATCTTATTAAAGTAAATAAAAATTATAGTCTCTCTAAAACCTCTGGTCAATTAATAGAAAGGGATAAAAATCATTCTGATAATTTTTTAGATGAACAAGGTTTAGGAAGCACAATTAATGATATAAACACTAAAGAAGAAGATAATGAATTTCAATCACTTCCTTATAATATTTCTAATGAAATAGCCATAAAAGTAGAAAATTTAACAATGGAATTTAATTTAAATCAAGAAAAAGTAGATAATCTAAAAGAATATGTTATAAAAAGGATTAAACACGAGATTAAACCTAAAACACATTTTTTAGCATTAAATAATCTTTCTTTCACAGTTCATAAAGGTGAAAGAGTAGGTATAATAGGATTTAATGGAGCTGGAAAAAGTACATTATTGAAAATTTTAGCAGGGGTTATGAAACCAACTAAAGGTAATGTTGAGTCTCATGGTAGAATTGCACCTTTACTTGAATTAGGTGCAGGTTTTGATTATAATTATACTGGTGAAGAAAATATTTTTTTAAATGGTGCAATTTTAGGATATCAAAAAGATTTTTTACAATCAAAATATGATGAAATAGTTGATTTTTCCGAGTTAGGTGAATTTATTCAAGTTCCAATTAAAAATTATTCTTCAGGTATGCTATCTAAATTAGGTTTTTCAGTTGCAACTATAGTTGAACCAGATATTTTAATTTTAGATGAAGTCTTATCTGTTGGGGATGTAAAATTTAAGAAAAAAAGTGGAGATAAACTTAAATCTATGATGGGTTCTGGAGTAACCGTATTTTTAGTTTCACATTCTGTTGATCAAATTAGACAATTATGTAAAAGAGTTTTATGGTTGGATCACGGTAATCTTGTTATGGACGGGGATGTTGATGAAGTTTGTGATGCTTATATTGAAACAGCTAAAGAAGCATCAGCAGAGGAGTTACATAATATTGAATTATATTAATTAAAAATTTTTGTTAAAACTTTTAGGTCATTGTATGTACTTTAAACACAAGCTAATGGGATTTTTTTTTAATATTTGTAGAATTTTTCCATTAAAATCAAATAAAATAACTTTCATAACAGATAAAAATAAGTCATTTGAAGATAATTTTAAATATATTATCAAGGAATTAAATAAAGAAGAATCTGATTATGATTATACTTTTTTTAAAAAAGATAAAATTTCATTATTAAATTTTTATAATTTAGCAACTTCTAAATATATTTTTTTAAATGATAACTTTTTTCCAATGGCATTTATGAATTTTAATAGGGATGTTAAAATAATCCAATTATGGCATGCACCAGGGGCTTTTAAGAAATTTGGTTATTCTATACTAAAAGATGAATCTAGAAAAGAATTATTAAGTGAAATATCTAGAAAAACAACATATCTTATAGTTACTTCTCATAATATAATTGATTTTTACAAAAATGCTTTTAATATTAATAAAAATAAAATTTTACCTCTTGGAATTCCTAAAACTGATTTTTATTCAAAGGAAAATTTGTCTGAAAAAAATTTAAATAAAATACGAATTAATTTTGAAAAAGAACATCCAGAAATTAAAAATAAGAAAATTATACTTTATGCCCCTACATTTAGGGAAAATGAGAAATATGCTAATATTTTTAATTTTTTCGATGTTAAAAAATTTAATAATCAATTAGGTAAAGATTATGCTTTAATTGTAAGATTACATCCAAAAATAAGAGAAGTTGTTAGTGAAAATTCTAATATATTTAAAATTTTAAAATCAAATGAAGTTATAGATTGCACTCATTATGAAAATGAGCAAGAGTTATTGTTATTGTCAGATATATTAATTACCGATTATTCTTCTATTATGATTGAGTTTAGTTTCTTGAAAAAGCCATCTATTTTCTTTAGTTTTGATTTAGAAGATTATGAAACTAAAGAACGAGGGTTTTATTATAATTATAAAAAAAATGTTCCGGGACCTATCGTTTATGATTCACAAGAATTAATTGATACAATTAAATCTTTAAATTTTGATTTTGATAAAATTGGTAGTTTTGCAAACTATCAATTTGATTATTTTGATGATATGTCTTCTAAACGAATTCTTGATTATGTATTAAAAAATTAATTACAAAATTTTAAAACCCTATTTTTAAGGATTCAATATAATAAATATAAATATTATTTATAATGAAAAACATAATTAAGATAATATATTCTATAAACTTTGTTATTTTGAGTTTAAAGAACTTTTTATTTAATGGTGAAAAACATGATATTTGCGGCTATTTTAGCAGGTGGAACTGGAATTAGAATGGGAAATGTAGATAAACCTAAACAATTTCTTTTCTTAGGAAATAAACCTATAATAATTCACACTATAGAAAAATTTTATATTAATCCTAATTTTAATAAAATCATTGTTTTATGTCCAAAGCAATGGATTAATTATACTAAAGATCTTATTAATAAATACATAAAGGATAATCAAAATATAATAGTTATTGAAGCAGGAAATGTAAGAAATGAAACTATTATGAAAGCTATTAATTACATTGAATCTAATTTTTCAATTAATTCTGAAGATATCATTGTTACTCATGATTCAGTAAGACCATTTGTTACACATAGGATCATTGAAGATAATATTAATGCTGTAATTAAGTATGGTGCGTGTGATACTATAATTCCTGCATCTGATACAATTGTTCAAAGTTTAAACGGTCAATTTGTTAGTGATATTCCAAATAGAATAAATATGTATCAAGGTCAAACACCCCAATCTTTTAAAATTCTCAAATTGAAAGAACTTTACAATAAATTATCTAATAATGAAAAATCAATTTTAACTGATGCTGCAAAGATTTTTATCATGAATAATGAGGATGTTTTTTTAGTTAATGGGGAAGTAACTAATATTAAAATTACATATCCATATGATTTAAAAGTAGCTAATTCAATTCTTAATGAAGAATAATATAAAATATTGGTGGTATTTGATGATTAATATTATATATAGACTTGTTTCTCCAAAGTTATTTGAAGAGGTTTACGGAGAAATAAATGATTTGGAAAATGAGGTTATAGTTCGTCCAACTCACTTGTCAATTTGTAATGCAGATCAAAGATATTATCAAGGTAGTAGGGTTCCAGAAGTATTAAATAATAAACTTCCAATGGCTTTAATACATGAAGGTGTAGGTAAAGTAATTAAAGATGGGACTGGTCATTTTAATGTTGGTGATAATGTGGTTATGATTCCTAATATTCCCATAGAAAATGATAAAGTTATTGCTGAAAATTATTTAACTTCTAGTAAATTTAGATCTAGTGGTTATGATGGATTCATGGAAGATTATGTATCATTAAAACCAGATAGATTAATTAAAATACCTAATAATTGTAATCTTAATGTTTTAGCATTCACTGAACTTGTTACAGTTAGTTATCAAGCAATATTGAGATTTAAAAAACATTCTAATAAAAATAAAAATATTATAGGTATTTGGGGTGATGGTAATTTAGGTTATATCACTTCTCTTCTCTTAAAAATTATATTTCCCAATTCAAAGATAATAGTTTTTGGGGTTAATGATGAAAAATTGGAAATGTTTTCATTTGTTGATAAAACTTATAAAATCAATGAAATACCAAAGGATTTAACTATTGATCATGCATTTGAAGCTGTAGGGGGATTAAATTCTCAGTCCGCAATATCCCAAATTATAGATTTAATAAATCCGGAAGGCACTATTTCTATACTTGGAGTATCTGAATATCCTATTCAAATTAACACTAGAATGATTTTAGAGAAAGGATTAATATTGTTTGGAACAACACGTAGTGGTAGAAAAGATTTCTTAGGGGCTATTAATTTATTTAAAGAAAATCCAAAAATATTAGAATACTTAGAAAATATTATCAATGAAACAATTGAGATAAATAATTTAAATGATATTACTAAAGCATTTGATAAAGATTTTAATTCAAATTTTGGTAAAACTGTTTTAGTTTGGAATAAATAAAAATCATGAAATAAAAGGAGATATTTAATGAATCCAAAAGTTAGTGTTATAATACCAGTTTTTAACAATTCTAATTACATAGAAAATACATTATTATCTCTTATAAACCAAACTTTCAATGATTTTGAAGTTATTATTATTAATGATGGATCATATGATGATAGTATAGAAAAAGTTGATAATTTACTATCTCAATCTAATATTCCTTTTCAAATTTTTTATCAAGAAAATAAAGGAGTTAGTACAGCTAGAAACAAAGGTTTAGATTTGGCTAAAGGAAAATATATAGTTTTTTTGGATGGGGATGATTATATTGGTAAAAATCATATTAAATGGTTATATGAATCAATAATAGAAAAAGATTGCGATTTTTCTTTTACTCAAATGTTAATAATTAGTCAAGATGGAGTAGTACTAACCAAACCAACAGCATATGATTCTATTAAGGGTAAATCTATTATAGGGAATTATGATTTAATAAAACAAGAATTAATGATGAAAATCCCATTTAGATTTTGTCAGATAATGTATGATAAACAAATTTTAGATGAAAATGGTTTAAGATTCACTGCTAATGTATCCTATGGTGAAGACACTGAATTTGCATTAAAATCATTAATTCATGTTAAAAAAGTAGGTTATACTGCTAAACCAAGTTATTTCTATTTACAAAATAGTTCATCTTCAACATCTCAAAGTTTTCTTGAAAGATTTAATTTTATAAAAATATTAGAAAATTTAGCAATATATTATCATGATTATAATATGCCAAAAGAAGAATTAATTAATTATCCTTATGTTGAAGAGTTAATAGATTTAATCACTAATTATAGGATACCCAAAGCTATATTTGGAAATTTAATGTATTTATTTTATAAAAATTATCCGTTTAATAAAGTAATGGATAAAATGAAAGAAATAGATTATGTTAGAAAACTTAGAGGTTTTAAGCCTTATGAAAAAACTGACTTATTGTTTTTATTTAAAACAGAAATATTTTTAATAAGTCCTAAAATTTATTATATTTTATGGAAAACATTTAAAAACAGCATCTAAAATTTAAGTATTAGGTTAATTAAATGAAAGTTTCAATTATAACCCCAAATTATAATGGTGAAAATTTTTTAAATATATATTTTGAATCTTTAATCAGTCAAAATAAACATATAAGAGAAGTTATCATTGTTGATAATGGTTCAACAGATAATAGTGTGAACATTATAAAAGACTATCAAAAGAATTTAGATTATCCCTTACAAATTATTTTAATCCAAAATAAAGAAAATTTAGGTTTTGCAAAGGCAACAAATCAGGGAATAAAAATAGCACAATCTGAATTATTATTATTCTTAAATAATGATGTTGAATTAAATAATAACTCTATATCTCCTTTGATAAATTGTATTACAAAAGATGATTTCATATTTTCATCAGCATCAAAAATGATTCAATTTAATAATAGGAATTTAATAGATGATGCTGGAGATGAATATACTTTATTAGCTTATACAAAAAAAGTAGGTAATGGTCAAAATATAAATAAATATACTAAAGAAAGAGAGACATTTAGTAGTTGTGCAGGTGCAGCTTTATATAAAAGATCCTTAGTAATAAAATTAGGCTGTTTTGATGAAAATTTTTTTGCTTACATGGAAGATGTTGATTTAGCTTACAGAGCACAAATTAATGGATATAAAAATGTATATTGTCCTGAATCAATAGTTTATCATATTGGGAGTGGAAGTAGTGGATCTAAATATAATGAATTTAAAATTCGTTTATCTGCTCGAAATAATGTTTTAGTAATTTATAAAAATCTTCCAATTCCTCAAAAAATAATTAACATAGCATTTATTTTTTTAGGTTTTTTAATAAAATATTTATTTTTTGTTAAAAAAGGTTTTGGGAAGGTCTATTTAACTGGTATTAAAGAAGGATTAAATGATAAAAGTAAAATAAGAAAAGTTCATTATCAAAATAAAAATTTTAAAAATTATTTTAAAATTGAGTGGAAATTAATAGTTAACACTATTAAATTATTTAAAAAATAAATTTTCTTTAAAAATATTATAAGGATGGGGAAAAAATGGATTTATCAATAATAATAGTTAATTTTAGGACATATGAATTAACAAAAAATTCAATAAATTCAATATTGCTTAGTAATCCCAATTTTACTTATAATATTATAATAGTAGATAATAAATCTGATGATGGTAGTTTAGAAAAATTAGAGAAAACTTTCTTTAAAGAAGTAAAAAATCATAAAATAATTTTTATAAAAAATAATTCTAATATGGGATTTGCATATGCAAATAATTTAGCTATTAAAAAATCAAGCTCTAAATATGTCTTGCTTTTAAATTCTGATACTATAATTAAGGGTGATGTTTTAAATCAATGTTTAAATTATATTAAAAGCTATCCTGATGTTGGGGCTTTAGGATGTAAAGTTTCTCTTCCAAATGGAGAGTTGGATAAAGCATGTAAACGTAGTTTTCCAAATCCAATAAACTCATTTTATAAATTATTTCACATTCCTAATAAAAATTCAGATATAAATAATTATAACTTAGATGATTTAGATAACAATGGAGTTTATGAAATCGATTGTTTAGTCGGCGCTTTCATGTTAGTTAAAATGGAAGTAATAAATCAAGTTGGTCTTCTTGATGAAGATTATTTTATGTATGGTGAAGATATTGATTGGTGTTACAGAATTAAAGAATCTGGGTGGAAAATAATTTATTTTGGTAAAAGCGAAATTATACATTATAAAGGTTCTAGTAGTAAAAAAAGTTTTAAATTGGTATATGAATTTCATAAATCAATGTATATATTTTATAAAAAACATTATACAAAAAAGTATTCTGTTATTGTAAATTTTATTGTATATTTTGGAATTTTTTTTCAATTTATTGTAAAATTAATTTTAAATTTATTTAAAACGAATTAATTTGGAATGTTTACTTATCCTTAAATTTTTTTTCAATGAATAATAAATAAGTAATTAACTAATTTTTAACAAGCTATAAATTCGATATGTTTATATTATACCTTATTTAATAGTTATATTAGAATAATTAATTTTTTAAAATTTTTAATAAACCGATTTCCATGCAATTGAAAAATATATTAATACCAGGTAAAGTTAGCTCAAAAAGAATTTTTTATTTAGATTTTTTAAAAGCTTTTGCAATATTTTTAGTTGTTGTGGGTCATGTTTCTGCTGAAACATTAATACACTCTCCTGTAAATATTAATTGGTTATTTGCAGATTTTTACAGTACTTTTGCAAAAATATCAATACCTATATTTATAATGATTTCTGGAACATTACTACTTAATCGGGACTATAATTTTAAGGGATTCATTGAAAAAAGATTTTCCCGTATATTAATTCCATTTTTATTTTGGGGAAGTGTTTATGTAATCTTTAGTTTCGTCTTTGGTTTTACTGAAGGTAAAGTACCAGATTATAATTCAATTATTTCAATTATATCATTTATAATTAACATGTTTTTAGGACAACCTGGTTATTTAAATCACTTTTGGTTTGTATGGATGATTTTAAGCGTTTATCTTATAACTCCAATTATTAATAAATGGATTAAAAATTCATCATTTGATGAAGTGAAATACTTTTTAATTATCTGGCTTGTAACATGTGTTTTTACAACATTCAAGTTACCTTATGTTAATATAGATTTAAGATATTTTGCCGGACCTTTAGGATATTTTATTTTAGGATATTATTTACACAATACAAAAACTAAACTTTCCCAAAATAATTATTTATGGGTTGGTGTATTAATTATTTCAACAATTCTTAAAGTTTTCATGATATATAATAATTCACTTATTGCAGGTTCATTCCAAGGAATAGATTATTATGATTTAACAACCGTTTTTCAAGCTATTAGTTTATTTTTAATATTTAAAAATATTAATTTTAATTCAATAACTAAAAACAATATTACAACTTATTTCAGTGAAGGAAAATCAGCAAATATTATATTATCTATTAGTATTTTCTCTTTTGGTATTTATTTAAGTCATTTATTGCTATTTAAATTGTTATGGGTAATGAATGTAGATTTTGCTTCTATGAATGCACTAATTTCAATTCCAATATTGTCATTAGTTTTATTCTTAGTAGCTTGGGTAGCAATGTTAGTGCTTAGTAAGATTCCATTTTTCAAAAAATTCACAGGCGCTATTTAATCTATTTTTTTAATTAAAATTTTTAGGTTTTTATAAATAAATATATTAAAATAAAGGTTTTTATATAGAATTAAATAATAAATTCTTTTATATTGATTTAATTTAAATTATAAAAAAAGTGGAATTATTCAATGATTAAACAAAATCAACAATTTTTAAATGCGATATTAGTTTTAACAGATGTTGTAATAATTTTATTTGCATTACTTACTGCATTTTATATTAGATTTAAAACAACCATATTTGGACCTATTGGAGGATATCTTGGTTTTGGATCTTATTTCATATTTACTTTATTTGCAGTAATACCAGTTTATCTCTTATTTTTCTACTTTTTTGGATTATATAAACCATTTAGAAATCAAAAATCAATTTTTTCAGAAGCAACATCTATTATTAAAGCAAATTTAATGTCTTTTATGGTCTTAGTAGCTTTCTTATTTCTTATTAATCAACCTGATTTTTCAAGAATACTCTTATTTCTTTTAGGTATATTTGGTATAATTTATGGTATTATTGAAAGAGCATTAATTCGTGCAATGTTAAGATTGATTAGGTCAAAAGATCATAATTTGAAACATATTCTAGTTGTTGGCGATAATGATTTGGCTTTTACTTTTATTAAAAAAATCAAGGCAAAAAAATATTTAGGATATTCTGTTAGAGGATTATTAGGTCGAAAAGAACATTTGGGTCAAGAAATTGAAGGAACCAGATTTGTTGGAACTTTCAATGATTTAGAACCTATATTAACAAAACATAATTTTGATAGGGTTGTTATAGCTATATCTTTAGAATATTTTCCTAAATTAACTGAATTAGTTGATATATGTGAAAATGCTGGAATCAAAGCGGAAATTCTCCCAGATTATTATAAATATCTTCCAGCTAAACCTTCTGTGGATATGATTGATGATTTACCAATTATAAATATTCGCTATGTTCCTTTAGATGATACATTTAATAAGTTTTTAAAAGTTGTTGAAGATATTTTGATTTCTATAATAGCAATCATTATCACTTCTCCAATAATGCTATTAACTGCTATTGCAATTAAAATTGAATCTCCAGGACCCATTATTTTTAAACAGGAAAGAATAGGTTATAAAAGAAAACCTTTTATAATGTATAAGTTTCGAAGCATGAAAGTTCAAAGTGAAAAAGATGAAGAAACTGGATGGACTACTCCTAATGATTCCAGAAAAACTAAAGTTGGCGATTTTATTAGAAAAACAAGCATTGATGAACTTCCACAGTTTTTCAATGTATTAAAAGGGGATATGAGTGTTGTGGGTCCAAGACCAGAAAGACCATATTTTGTGGATAAATTTAGAAAAGAAATACCTAAATATATGGTTAAACATCAAGTTCGCCCTGGATTAACAGGTTGGGCTCAAATACATGGATGTAGAGGCAATACATCTATTAACAAACGTATACAATATGATATTGAATATGTAGAAAATTGGCATTTTGGTTTGGATGTAATTATACTTTTCAAAACAGTTTTTAAAAGTAATAAAAATGCTTATTAATTTTCTTTTTTCTTCTATTTTTTAGGATAGTTTTTTTATTTAGATTACTTTTAATAATAAATAAAATTAAAATATATAAAAAATATAATTAATATTAAATATTTTATATTAAATTTTTTTATTAATTATAAAATGTTTTCATTTTAGATTAATAAAAAAAGGGAACAGTAATTTTATTGATTTTGTAATAGGAATATATTTTTTTTAGGTATTGAAAATTAATTTAATATATTATTTTTCAAATGCTCTTAGAAAAAACATATTATATAAAAACTTTAAATTATTGTTTAATTACAATTGAGGGTTTGGTATGGATCAAGAAATATTAGATGAATATGAAAAAGTTAAAGACCAAGTCTCTGAAAAAGAATTTTTAGAGAAAATGGACTCACTAAAAAAAGAATATGAAGATGTTAGTTTTGTTAAAGACATTGATATGGCACGAATGGTTGTAGGAACATTTATTGATGAAAATAATGATCCAATTTCTAATGAAAAACATGCAAAGTATAAAATTAATGAATTAGAAGCAAATATTAATGATTTAACACTTACTGGTAGAATCATGGGAATATCTGATGTTAAACAATTTACCTCTCGACAAGGAAATGATGGTAAATTATGTAACTTGAAACTTGCTGATGATACTGGAAATATACGAGTTGTTTTATGGACAGAAAATATCAAACATCTTAAAAACATTAAGGAAGGGGATGTTGTACAAATAACTAATGTTGAATCTAAAGATGGTTATAGAGGTTTAGAAGTACATTTAAAACCTCGATCCAATATGAAAGTTTTAAATTCAGATGATTTCCCAGATTTTCCAAGATATGAAGAACCTATAACTATGATTAAGGATATAGTTCCTAATGAAACAGTTAATATAATAGGTAGAATAATAAGAATACCTCAAATTAGAAAATATAATAGTAATGGTAAAAAAGGGGAAGTTACTTCCATTGAAATTCAAGATTCTACTGGTAAAATATCTTATACCTTATGGAATAAAGATGTTAAATTAATAGAAACTCTTGATTTAAATGAGAATGATACTATAAAAATATTAGGTGCTCATGTTAAAGAAAGAAATGGGGAAGTATCATTGTCTCATTGGGATGGTCGAACAATTAAAGGCGATTTTGATGTTCCAGAATTTGAAGAAACATTATTCAAGTTAGGGGAAGCTCATGAGCAAAAAGATGTTACAATATTAGGGATAATTACTAAAATACAAGATACAATTTCTTTTCAAAGAAAAGATAGTAGTGAGGGTCATGTTAAATCAATAGAAATAGCTGATGATACAGGTTCTATTAGAGTGACTTTATGGAATGATGATACTAATTTAGAATTTAACAAAGGGGATATTGTAGAAATTATTGGTGGAAATATTGAATATGATGATTATGCTAAATCTGGTTATAGAATTAATACAAATTGGAACACACGATTTGTTATAGATCCTAAGGGATATGATGATTTGGTTAGTACTTTGAAAGAATCACAATCAAAACTTGGACCTTTACCAATTGAACAAGTTCAAAGTTTTGATGATGATGATGGTGAAGAAGTTGATATTTTAGGAAGAGTTATATCATTAAATGATTCTAGAGAATTTCAAAGAGATGATGGAAGTGTAGGCACTGTTAGATCTGCAGATTTTGCGGATCGAACTGGTAGTGTTCGTGTTTCTTTTTGGGATGATAAAGCAATAAATTCTAATCTTCAATTAGGTAAACCTTTTCAACTTGAGAATGCTAGAACTAAACTTGGAATGAGTGAAATAGAACTCAATATAGGAAAAACTGCAAGAGTAATTGAACTTAAAGAAGATGAAGTCACAGATTTACCTTCATTTGCAGAATTAGAAGAAACATTATATGAAAAAAAGAAAATCGATGAATTAAATGAAGATGATAAAAATATTCGTGTTGTAGCAAGAATTTTAGATATACAAGATATTCATGAATTTCAAAAAACAGATGGAACACCGGGAATGGTTAGAAGTATAGATTTAGCTGATGATACTGGTTCAATTAAAGCTAGTTTATGGGATGCTAAAACAAATTTACAAGAATTTGATGTTGGAAGTGCAGTTAAAATAGAAAACCCTCGTGTATCTTTTAGAGATGATAGAATAATATTAAGTATTGGAAATAATACAAATTTAATATCCCCAAATGAGGAAGAATTAGATAATTTACCTACATTTGATGAATTAAAAGATATTATTTATCAAGAAAAAAGTATAGAATCATTAGAAGATGATGATATAAATATAAGAATTAATGGAACATTAAAAGATCCTTACGGTGATAAATTAGTACTTTTAAAATGTCCTAGCTGTAATAATACTTTAGAAAATAATGAAGATAAAGGATATGTATGTGATTATTGCGGTGAAGAAGTAGAAAAACCAAAATATCTTTTAATGATTCCTGCAAGAATTGCAGATGATACTGGTGAAATATCCGTAACTTTCTTTGGTGAATTAGTTGAGGAATTATTAGAAATGACAAAATCTGAAATTGTTCAAATTTTTGAAAATAGTGAAGATTTAAGTGTTTTAGAAAGCAAAATTGAAGATTTAAATGGAATATCAATAGAAATTATTGCAGATGCTAATTTCGATGAATATAATGAATCAATTAGATTAAATCCTAAAAAAATTTTATCTAAATCACTTTAGATTATGAGTTTAAAATAATAAAAATATTAATTAGGAATGGTAATTATGGAAGATATAGAACTTAAGGACTTACCTGGTGTAGGTGAAAAAACAGCTGAAAAATTACAGGATGCAGGTTTTGCAGATATGATGAGATTAGCAACTGCTACTCCAAAGGAATTATCTGTAAAAGCAGAAATTGGTGAGGGTGTTGCAGAAAAAGTTATAGAAGCTGCACGTAAAGCTGAAGATATTGATTTTGAAACTGCATTTGAAGTAATGGAAAGAAGAAAAGATGTGGGTCGTATTACTACTGGAAGTTCAGGTTTTGATGAACTTATCGGTGGGGGTATTGAAACTCAATCATTAACAGAAGTGTTTGGTGAATTTGGTTCAGGTAAAAGTCAAATATCTCATGAATTAGCTGTAACAGTTCAATTGCCTGAAGATAAAGGTGGTTTAGATGGTGAATGTGTATTTATTGATACTGAAAACACTTTTAGACCTGAAAGAATTGAACAAATAGCTAATGCTTTTGATTTAGATCCTGAAGAAACATTACAAAAAATTCATATTGCTAGAGCTTTTAATTCTTCTCATCAAATATTAATGGCTGATAAAATTAATGAATTAATACAAAGTGGAGTTAATATTAAGTTAGTTATTGTTGATTCTTTAATGGCACATTTCAGAGCAGAATATGTTGGACGAGAATCATTAGCTGTAAGACAACAAAAACTTAATCAACATTTGCATGTTTTACAAACTATAGCAAATACATATAATGTTGCTGTTTTCATTACTAATCAAGTTCAAGCAAGACCTGATGCTTTCTTTGGTAGTCCAACTAAAGCTATAGGTGGGCATGTTTTAGGGCATGCTTCAACTTACAGAGTTTGGCTTAAAAAAGGTTTAGCAGGTAAAAGAATTGCAAGATTAGTAGATAGTCCGCATCTTCCAGAAGGAGAATGTGTATTTAAAATTACTAATGATGGTATTATAGATTAAATAATCTACTTTTTTTCTTTTTTTTTTATTGATAATATTTAAATAATTGGAATAACATAATATTATTATCTTATTATAATAGTTTAATTAAAAATCAATTTATTATATTATTTTGGCTATTTATTCGATATTTATTCTTATAATTTTTAGGTTTGATTTTTTTAAAATTTTTTTTATTTAATAATTTTTAGGTTTAATAATGGATCCCTTTTTTGTCACACTGATAACAATTATTTTCATGATTTTTTTAGGTTATTTCCTTAAAAGAATAGATTTTCTTAAATCAACTGATGTAGGTACTTTAAATAAAATCGTGATGAATATTGCTTTACCTTGTATGATTTTTAAAGCTTTATATGCTGCTAATATGGACCTTTTACCTACACTAAGTATTTTACCAATTGTTGGATTATTATCTTCTTTTATTATAGGTGCTGTTGTTTATATTATTCTTAAAATTAAAAAATTTGAGGAAAAAAAATTATGGAGTATTCTTTTAACAGTAATTATTGGTAATACTGGTTTTATGGGTTATCCTATAATATTGGGGGCATTTGGTAATCCTGGATTTGTAAGAGCAATATTTTTTGATATTAATACAACTTTAACTTTCTTAATAATGAATATCGTTTTAATATTAGTGTTTGGTGGAACTTTTAAGCAAGCTGTTAAAAAAGCAATATTTTTACCTCCTTTATGGGCTTTAATTTTAGGTATACTATTTAATTTGATGAATATTCCAATTGGAGAAGTAGCAACTAATATTATATCATCATTTTCAGCAGTCACTATTCCTTTAATAATGTTGGCATTAGGTCTTTCATTAAAATTTGAAGGTATTAAGACCCATAAAAGTATTGTAACTCTTACTTCAATTATTAAATTAATTTTTTATCCATTTGTAACATTTATTATATTAACTGTATTAGGATTACATGGTTTAGAATTTAATGTTTCATTAATTCAGGCAGCTATGCCCTCAGGAATGTTTGCATTGGTATTAGCTATCTCTTATGGTTTAGATTACAAACTAACTTCAGATTGTATTTTTACAAATACTTTACTTAGTCTTATTAGTATACCCATTTTAGTGTCATTACTATAAATGGGGGGTTTTATTTCCAATTAATAATTTAATTTTTGTTTTTTGTTGATTTTAATCATATTTTTTCTATAATAATCTTTTTTAAGATAAATTTTTTTTATCATATATAAACTTTACTCCATATCATTAATAGAAACCTTTATTAATTTATATCATAAACATAAAATCATATCTAACATTTATAATAAATTTTAGATTATATTTCATCAACTTGTACAAGGTGATTTAATGGCAGAAGAAAAAGATATAAAAAACGAAGAATTAAAAGTGGGAGTTTATGTTTGCCACTGTGGTGTAAACATTGCAGGTGTTGTCGATGTTGAAGCCGTTGCAGAATATGCGGGTACTTTACCTAATGTAGTTATTGCAAAAGATTATAAATATATGTGTTCTGATCCAGGTCAACAATTAATCCAAAATGATATTAAAGAATATGGATTAAATAGAGTTGTTGTCGCAGCATGTTCCCCTAGACTTCACGAACCAACATTTAGAAGATGTGTTGAAGAAGCAGGATTAAATAAATTTTTATTTGAATTTGCTAACTTAAGAGAACAAGATTCTTGGGTACATATGAATGAACCTGAAGCAGCTACTAGTAAAGCTAATGATTTAGTCCGTATGGCAGTTGCTAAAGCAAGATTACTTGAACCTTTAGAAGCTAATAAAGTAAGTGTTGAAAAAACTGCTTTAGTTATTGGTGGAGGAGTAACTGGTATTCAATCTGCTTTAGATTTAGGAGATATGGGTTACCACACTTATTTAGTTGAAAGAAACCCTACCATTGGGGGAAGAATGGGACAATTAGATAAAACTTTCCCAACATTAGATTGTTCAATGTGTATTCTTGCACCAAAAATGGTAGATACTCATAAACACGCAAATATTGATTTAATTACTTATGCTGAAGTAAAAGAAGTCGATGGTTATATTGGAAACTTTAAGGTTAAAGTAGAAAAGAGACCTAGATATGTAGAAGAAGATTTATGTACTGGTTGTGGATCTTGTTCTGAAGTATGTCCAATTGAAATACCTAACTACTACGATATGGGTATAGGTATGGTAAAAGCAGCATATATTCCATTCCCTCAAGCAGTTCCTTTATGTGCAACAATTGATAAAAATTATTGTATTGATTGTCATCTCTGTGATAAAGTCTGTGAACGTGGAGCAATAAATCATGATCAAAAACCTGAAGAAATTGAACTTAATGTAGGTACTATTATTGCAGCTACTGGTTATGATCCTTTCGACCCATCTGGAATATACCAATATGGTTATGGTAGATTTGATAATGTTATCACTGGTATGGAAATTGAAAGAATGATTAATGCATCCGGACCAACTCAAGGACATGTAGTTAAACCTTCTGATGGTGAAGCTCCTAAACGTGTTGCATTTATCCATTGTGTAGGTTCAAGAGATGAACAAATCGGTAAACCATACTGTTCTAGAGTATGTTGTATGTATTCTATGAAGAATGCTCAATTATGTATTGATCACGAACCTGATACTGATGTAACTTGTTATTATATGGATATTCGTGCATTTGGTAAAGGATATGAAGAATTTTATAAAAATTCACAAGAAAAATATGGAATTGAATTCTTAAGAGGTAGACCTGCACAAATATTTGAAAATGATGATAAAACATTAACTGTTAGAGCAGAAGATACTTTACTTGGAAAAATTACAGAATTCACTTATGATTTAGTTGTTTTAAGTGTAGGTTTAGAAGCACCTGAAGGTTCAACTGAATTAAGACAAACTTTAGGAATATCTAAATCCGCTGATGGATTCTATCTTGAAGCACACCCTAAATTAAGACCTGTTGATACTTTAACTGATGGTGTCTTTATTGCTGGTGTAGCACAAGGACCTAAAGATATACCTGATTCTGTTGCTCAAGGATCAGCTGCAGCTGCTAGAGCAGCTATTCCTATGGCTAAAGGTGAAGTTGAAATTGAACCAATTATTGCAAGTACAGATGATACAGTTTGTGGTGCTTGTGAAGTATGTGTTGAATTATGTCCATTCGGTGCAATTAGTATTGAAGGTGAAGAAGGAGAAGCTCATGCTGTAATTAATGTAGCTTTATGTAAAGGTTGCGGTACTTGTGTAGGTGCATGTCCTTCCGGAGCTATGGATCAAAATCACTTTAAAACTTCACAAATTATGGCACAAATTGATGCAGCTCTTGAAGATATTGGTAAATAATTTTGGAGATTTTTCTCCAAATTTTTATTTTTTTTAAATATTTATTCATACTATTTTTATAAAAATTATTATTTTTATTAAATTATATTAAACTATAAATTAATAAAAAATAAAACTAATAATATATAATTAAGAAATTTTTTATAATCAACTATTTTAATAAAATTTCAATTTTAATTAAAAATTAATATAAAATATAAATTAGGTGTAATTATATGTCTCAATATGAAGAGGATGTTAAAACTTTTGAAAATTTAATAAAAGACCATACAAACTGGATGAAAAATAGTATAAATCTTATAGCAAGTGAAAATATAACCAGTTCTCAAGTGAAAACCGCATTAGCGTCAGATTTATCTCATAGATATGCTGAAGGTTTAGCAGGTCAAAGATTATATGAAGGATGTAAATATATTGATGAAATTGAAGAAAAAACAATTGATCTTTCAAAAAAATTATTTAATGCAGATTTTGTTAATGTTCAACCAATTTCTGGAGTAACAGCAAATTTAGCAACATTTTTTGCATTTACTAAACCTGGAGATAAAATCATGACAATGTCAGTTCCAATGGGAGGACATATTAGTCATGAAAACGTTAGTGCAGCAGGAATACGTGGATTAAAAAATGTATTTTATCCATTTAACCCAGAAGTCATGAATATTGATGCAGATAAAATGCAAAAACAAATTAGAGAAGAAAAACCAAATGTAGTTTTATTAGGTGGAAGTTTATTCCTTTTCCCTCACCCTGTTAAAGAAGCTGTTGAAGCCGCACAAGAAGTTGGAGCAAAAGTTTTATATGATGGAGCTCATGTACTTGGTTTAATTGCTGGAGGTCAATTTCAAGATCCTATAGGTGATGGAGTTGATGCATTAATGGGAAGTACCCATAAAACTTTCCCTGGACCTCAAGGAGGTATTATTTTTTCTAAAAAAGAATATTCTAATGATATTAATAATGCAGTTTTCCCAGGTATAGTAAGTAATCATCATTTACACCACTTAGCAGGTTTAGGAATAGCAACTGCAGAAATGATGGAATTTGGAGAAGACTATGCTAAACAAACCATTAAAAATGCTCAAGCATTAGCTCAAGCATTATATGAAAGAGGATTTAATGTCATGTGTGAAGACTTAGGTTTTACAGAATCTCACCAAGTTGCAATGAATGTTTCTAATATAAAAAAAGCTACTATTTTAGCTAAAGAATTAGAATCTAACAATGTCATATTAAACAAAAATTTAATACCTGGGGATGATGTAAATCATAGTGATGATCCATCTGGTATAAGAATGGGAACTCAAGAATTAACAAGAAGAGGTATGAAAGAATCTGAAATGGATGAAGTAGCAGAATTTATTAAAAGAGTAGCTATAGATAATGAAGAAATCAAAGACGATGTTACTGAATTCATGAAAGATTTTACTAATGTTCATTATGCTTTTAAAGAAGATGATGGATATCAATATATCCAATTTTAAATTTTTTATTTTTATTTAATAAATTAAAAAAAAAGTTGAGATTTTTTTATGAAAATTGGATGGGCATTTACTGGAGCAGGACATTTATTAAGTGAAAGTGTTGAAGTTTTAGAAGAATTAGCTAAAACTAATGATATTACCGTATTTTTATCTAATGCAGGGGAAGAAGTATTAAAAATGTATGGCCTTTTTGAAAGGGTTTCAGCTATAACTGGAGGACGTTATAAAGAATTAACTAAAGAATCAGATCAAAAATATAGTTTCCCTATTTCTGGAAGATTTTCTTTAGGTAAATATGATATGCTAATTGTTTCTCCAACAACTTCCAATACTGTAGCTAAAATTGTTCATGGTATATCTGATACATTAGTTACTAACACTGTTTCTCAAGCGGGAAAAGGTGGAGTAAAAACGATTATTGTTCCTGTAGATATTAAAAAGGGTGATGTGGAAACAGTACTACCTGCTAAATTAGAACTTAATACCTGTGAAGATTGTGATGAATGTCAAGCTTATAAAGCTTGTCCTAATAAAGCAATAATACCAAAACAAGAAATTGATCTTTTAAAATGTACTGGTTGCGGAACTTGTGAAAATGCATGTCCATTTAATGCAATAAAATCCGGAAAAATAATTACTATTCATATGAGACCAATAGATATAGAAAACACTCAAAAATTAGTCACAATGGATAATATAACAGTTTTAGAAGAACCAAAAAATGTCTTAATTTATATTGAAGATATTATTTCTTAATTTTACCTTTTTTTACCTTTTT
>NZ_DAZC01000033.1:0-11683 GCF_002508845.1 Methanobrevibacter sp. UBA417 | reverse complement strand
TTTTTTTTAAAATTTTAATAAGAACATTTATTTATCTAAATTAATAATAAATAAATTATAAAATGTTAAATAATATTAATCTTGTCTTTAATCTCAATTTTTTGATAGATTAATAAATGGAAAATTATTATAAATTTCCTAATTTAATTAATATTTACTAATCATTTATGTGAGTGTAATTATGAGAAATATAATTGTAAAAGAATTAAATCAAACATATATAGAAAATATTGATATTGAAATTGTAGAAAGAAAAGGTATTGGTCATCCAGATAGTATCAGTGATGGTATAGGGGAATCTGTTAGTGAAGCTCTTTGTGAATTATATTTAGATAGATTCGGTGGTGTTCTTCACCATAACACTGATGAAGTTCAAATTACTGCTGGAGAATCAGACCCTCAATTTGGTGGTGGGGAAATCTTAAAACCTATAGATATACTTTTAACAGGAAGAGGTGTATCTGAATATGATGGTGAAAAACTCCCATTAGATCGTGTGGCAATTGAATCTGCTAAAGATTTCATTGATGATGCTATTATTAATCTTAATGTAGAATCCGATGCTGTTGTTGAATGTAAAATTGGGCATGGGTCTGGAGATTTAGTTGATGTTTTCGGAAGAGCTGGTGCTCCATCTTCTAATGATACTTCTTTCGGTGTAGGTTATGCTCCATTTTCTGAAACTGAAACTATTGTTTTAAATGTTGAAAAATTATTAAATTCAAAAGCATTTAAAAAACAACACCCTGCTATTGGTGAAGATATAAAAGTAATGGGATTAAGAGAAGGAGAAAAAATAACCTTAACTATTGCTTGTGCAATGGTTTCTAAATATATTTCTGATGTAGATGAATACAAATCTATTCGTGAAGAATTAAAAGATATTGTTGCAGATTATGCAACTAAATTCACTAATAGAGAAATTAACGTTTTTGTGAACACTGCAGATAATGATGAAGCTACTGATGAATCTGGTTATTACTTAACTGTTACTGGTACTTCTGCTGAAATGGGAGATGATGGTTCTGTTGGAAGAGGTAACCGTGCAAATGGTTTAATTACTCCATGCAGACCAATGTCTATGGAAGCTACTTCTGGAAAAAATCCAATAAATCATGTTGGAAAAATTTACAATATATTATCTAATAGAATTGCAGAAGATGTTGTAGAAAATGTAGAAGGAATTAAAGAAATTAATTTGATGATTTTAAGTCAAATTGGTAAACCTATAGATCAACCTAAAGCAGCAACTTCTCAAGTTATATTAGATAAAGGTTATAAATTAGAAGATGTTGATAAAAAAGTTGAAAATATTATGAATGACTGGCTCGAAAATATTTCTTCTATAACTGAAGATGTTGTAAAAGGTAAAGCTAGAACTTTCTAAACACTAATTAATTTTTTCATTTTTTTATTTTTAAAATAATTATTCATGATTTAAAGATGGAATATAAATTATTTTTATTTAATATTTCAAATAATACACTTATTTAATCATAGAAAAACATTATCATAACATTTACAGGAGATAATACATGCCATTAAAAGAGGCAGAAAAATCATATCAGTATTCAAAAATTGAGGATAAAGTCCAAAATTTTTGGTCACAAAATCAAATTTTTTCTAAAGTTAATAAATTAAATGCAAATGGTCCACAATATTCATTTTTAGATGGACCTCCATATTGTAGTGGTAAAATCCATTTAGGTACTGCATGGAATAAAGTTTTAAAGGATACTCATTTAAGATATAAATCTATGAATGGGTATTCTTTAAGAAGACAAGCAGGATGGGATACTCATGGTCTTCCAATTGAACATAAAGTAGAAGAATTAATGGGTATAAAAAGTAAAAAAGAAATTGAAAATAAAATTGGAATAGCTAGTTTTGTAAATAAATGTAAAGAATTTGCAATGGAAAATAAAGAAGCTATGACTAAACAATTTCAAAGTTTAGGTGTATGGATGGATTGGAAAAATCCTTACATGACTTTGGATCCTAAGTATATGGAATCTGCATGGTGGACTCTTAAAAGATCTAATGAAAAAAATTTACTCACTAAAGATTTACGAGTAATAAGCTGGTGTCCTCATTGTGAAACAGCTTTAGCAGCAGCTGAAATAGATTATGAAGAAAAAGAAGATCCTTCCATATATGTTAAATTCCCTTTAAAAGATAACATTTTATCTAAAGAAGAAAATAATGAAAATCTTAAAGAATATGTATTAGTATGGACAACAACTCCTTGGACTCTTCCAGCAAACTTAGCTATTTGTGTTAATTCTGATTTTAATTATGCATTTGTGAAAATTAATAATGAAATATTAATTTTAGCTGAAGATTTAGTTGAACCTATTTTTGGAGAACCTATAACTAAAAAAGTTTTAAAACACAAAATTGAAAAAGATTATGCTGAAAACGAAGATATTGAATATGAAAAAGAAGTTATAGAAACTATAAACTATCAAATTATCAAAATAGTTAAAGGTACAGATCTTGAAGGATTAGATTATGTTTATCCCTTATTTAATGAAATCCCAAAACAATTGGAAATGGATAAAATAGAAAATGTTCATAAAATATTACCTGGTGATCATGTAGAATTAGGAGAAGGGACAGGTTGTGTACATACCGCACCAGGTCATGGGCCTGATGATTTTGAAATTGGTAAAGAATTTGATTTACCAATATTTTGTCCAGTAAATGAAGAAGGAAAATTTACTGAAGATGCAGGAATATATGTTGGTGGATTTGTTAAAAAGTTCAATGAAAATATATTAAATGATTTGGAAAATAATGGATCTTTATTAAGAAATGAAACAATAATCCATAGATATGGAACTTGTTGGAGATGTAAAACTCCGATAATCTATTTAGCTACTGAACAATGGTTTTTAAAAGTTACTGAAATAAAACAAGAAATGCTTAATCAATTAAATCGTGTTAATTGGATTCCTGAATGGGCAGGACAACAAAGATTTAAAGATTGGGTTGAAAATGCTAAAGATTGGACAATTTCAAGACAAAGATATTGGGGAATACCTATTCCTATATGGGAATGCCCAAATTGTGGCAAAATTGAAGTAATTGGTTCAGTAAATGAATTAAAGAATAAATCTATATATGAAATTCAAGCTAATGATGATGAATTAGTCCACAGACCTTATGTTGATGAAATAAAATTTAAATGTGATTGTGGACATGAGATGACTAGAATACCTGATGTTTTAGATGTTTGGATTGATTCAGGAGTTGCTGGATGGGCATCTTTATATTATCCTCAAAAAGAAGAAGGCTTTAAAAAATGGTATCCTTATGATTTTATAACAGAAGGTCATGATCAAACTAGAGGATGGTTTTATTCTCAATTAGGTGCAGGTGTTATATCTTTAGATGAAGTACCCTATAAGAAAGTTTTAATGCATGGTTTTGTATTAGATGAAGATGGTAAAAAAATGAGTAAATCTTTAGGTAATGTTGTTAGACCTGAAGAAGTTATTGAAAAGTATGGTGCGGATATATTAAGATTTTATCTTCTTTGGGCATGTAAACCTTGGGATGATCTTAAATTTGTGTGGGATGAATTAAACAATGTTAAAAAAATGTTTAATATTCTGTGGAATGTGTATGTATTTTCAACTACTTATATGTCATTAGATAATTTTAATCCTGAAAATTGTACTAAAGACAATATAAACTTAAGAAAAGAAGATAAATGGATTATATCTAAAGCTAATACTTTGTCTAAAGAAGTAGGTGAAGATTTAAATAATTTATATTTCCATTTAGCAACTCGAAAAATCAACCATTTTATATTAGAAGATTTAAGTAGATGGTATGTAAGATTAATAAGAGGAAGAACTTGGGTTGAAAGTAATGATCCTGATAAATTAGGTGCTTATTACAGTCTTTACACAGCTCTTGAAATATTAATTAAAGTAATGGCTCCTATAACACCACATTTAAGTGAAGAAATTTATCATAATTTAGTTGTTAATGTTAAACAAACATCTAAAGAAAGTATACACATGGAAAAATGGCAATTTGATGAAAATCTTATAGATACTAATCTTGAAGAAATGATGGATTCAGTAAGAAATATCATTGAAGCATCTGCTAGGGCAAGAGATATAGTTAGATACAAATTAAGATGGCCAGTAAATGATATCACAATTGTTTCACAAGATGAAAAAATTATAAATGCAGTTAACTATTTTGAAGATATTATTAAAGACCAATCTAATACAAAAAATGTTTTAACAGCAAAAGAGTTTAAAGATTTATCATTTGTAGCTAAACCAAATTTAAAGATATTAGGCCCTAAACTTAAAGGAGATTTAGGATTAGTAAAAAAACACTTTGCTAATGCTGATGGTAATATTATTAAAAAAGAATTAGAATCTAATGGTAAATATATTGTAAAGACTGAAGATAGAGAAGGAAATTTAAAAGAAATAGAACTTTCTTCTGAAGAAGTTTTATATGATACTGAACTCCCTGATAATGTAGTTAGTTCTGAATTTGATGGTGGAAATGTTTTTGTAAATACAGAAATTACTCAGGAAATATTATCTGAAGCTATGTCTCGTGAACTTATTAGAAGAATTCAAGATATGAGAAAAGATATGGATTTGGATGTAGAATCTATGATTGGAGTTTTAGTTTATTCAAGTTCAAAATTCAAAGAATTAGTACAAAAACAGTCAGATTTAATTAAAAACGAAGTTAGAGCAATTACTTTTACATTAGTAGAAGGGAATACATCTGTTTGTGTGCCTGAATCTGAAGCTATTGAAGATGAATATACAAAGAAATGGAAAATAGAAGATGAAGAAATCATGATTTCTATAGTTAAAAAATAAGAAAACTATTGTTAGTAGGTGTTTAAATGACTTTGGAAAATTCTGAAATGGAATATATTAAGGGAATTCTTGGGAGAAAAATGAATCCCTTAGAAGAGGGTATGTTAGATGTTATGTTTTCAGAGCATTGTTCTTACAAAAGTAGTAGACCTATTTTGAAAACATTTCCGACTGAAGGTGAAAACATAATTTTAGGTCCAGGAGATGATGCGGGTATAGTTTCAATAACTGATAAATTAGCTCTAGCTGTTGGAATGGAGAGTCATAATCATCCTTCTGCTATTGAACCGTATGGGGGTGCAGGTACTGGAATTGGTGGAATTCTTAGAGATATAATATCTATGGGTGCAAAACCGATTGCTTTATTAGATTCTATTCGTTTTGGTCCAATAGATAAAGATCAAAAATCTAGATATCTTTTTGAACATGTTGTAAAAGGGATTTCTGATTATGGTAATAGAGTTGGAGTACCTACTGTTGCAGGAGAAGTTGAATTTGATGAATCATTTAGAACTAATCCATTAGTCAATGTTCTTTGTGCAGGTTTAGTGGATAAAGATAAACTAGTTTATGGAATTGCACCTAATCCTGGAGATGTCTTCTTTTTGATGGGGGGCAGCACAGGTAGAGATGGAATTCATGGTGTTACTTTTGCTTCTGAAGAATTAACTTCTGATTCAGAAACAGAGGATAGACCTGCTGTACAAGTAGGTGATCCTTTTACAAAAAAAAGAGTAATGGAAGCTTCTTATGAAATAATTGAAAAAATTAATGTTTCAGGAGTAAAAGATTTAGGTGGAGGAGGATTAACTTGCTGTATTTCAGAATTAGCTGATTCTTCTAACAATGGAGCTATAGTGGATTTAAATTCTATACCTCTACGTGAAACTGGAATGACTCCATATGAAATAATGTTATCAGAATCACAGGAAAGAATGGTTTTTGTATTGAATCCTGATGATGTGGCTAAAGCTAAATCTATTTGTGATAAACATGAAATTATTTCAGAAGTAATTGGAGAAGTTACTGATGGAGATAATATGATTATTTTTGATGAAAATCAAGAAATTGCAAATTTACCTACTTTATTGTTAGCAGATCCTCCTTCTCTTAATCGTGAGATTAAAGAACCAATTAAAAATGATGTTTGCGTTAAAGTTAATGATCCAAAATTATCTGAGTCTTTAATAAAAATTTTATCTTCTCCAAATATTGCAAGTAAAAAATGGGTTTATAAACAATATGACCATGAGGTACAAATAAGAACAGTTGTTAAACCTGGAGATGATGCAGCAGTTCTTAAAGTAGATGAAAATACAGCTGTAACATTAACTGCAGATTCAAATCCTATTTACACAAAATTATCACCTTATGATGGTGGGGCAGGTTCAGTTGCTGAAGCAATACGTAATGTAGTTTCTATGGGTGCCACTCCTTATGCTATTGTTGATTGTTTAAACTTTGGAAATCCTGAAAATCCTGAAATTTTATGGCAATTCCAAGAATGTATTAAGGGAATGTCTGATATGGCTTCTAAATTTAAATCTCCAGTTATTAGTGGAAATGTTAGTTTTTATAATGAAATGGAAGGTGTAAAAATTAATCCAACACCTGCTGTGGGAGTTATTGGTGTTGAAAACTTAAAGAATATTCGAACTATGAATTTCAAAAATGAAAATGATAAAATAATCATAATTGGAAAAACTTATGATGAAGTTGGAGGTTCTGAATATTATAGATCTGTTCATAACATAGAACAAGGAAAAGCACCAAAAGTTAGAATTGATGAAGAATTTGATAATGCAAATGCTGTTTTAAATTTAATTAAAGAGGATTCAAATGAATTTATCACTGCAGTGCATGACTGTTCTCAAGGAGGAATTGCAGTAGCTTTATCTGAAATGGCAATTTCTGGAGAATATGGTTGTGAAATTGATGTATCAAAAATTCCGAAAGAGGATGAACTAACTATTAATAATTTAATTTATTCTGAATCTCATGGAAGATATATTATCACTGTAAAACCAGATGCATTAAATGATATTTTATCAAAAATTAATGTTCCTTGTAGTTGTATTGGGGAAGTTAAAGGAAAATCATTAATATTAGCTGATATAAATATCTCAATTAAAAAATTAAATGATTCTTACAATGGAGTAATAGAACAATATATGTCATAATAAATATGTGATGAGATGGAGAAATTATATGAAAGGTTTTTTTTCAAAATTAATGCCATTAGATGATGCTTTAGAAAAAGTAGATAATTTTCAAAAAATTATGGATATAGAAAAAATAGATATTAAAGATGCTCATAATAGAGTTTTGGCTGAAAATATATATTCTTTTCATGATTCTCCACCATTTGATAAATCTGCTATGGATGGTTATGCTGTTTTGGCGGAAGATACATTTGGAGCATCTAATAATAATCATAAACATCTTAAATTAATAGATTTTATAGGTGCGGGGGACTTTTCTGAAAAAACAATAAAATCGGGTGAAGCAATTAGGATAGCTACAGGAGCTCCAATTCCAAAAGGGGCTAATGCGGTCTTAATGGAAGAGTACACCTCACATGAGGGTAATGATTTAGATATTCATTCTCAAGTTAGTCCTAAAGATAATATTTCACCTTTAGGTGAGGATTTAAAAAAGGGAGATAAAATTTTAGATTCAAATACATTTATTAGATCTCAAGAGTTAGGTTTGATAGCTTCAGCTGGTTTTAAAGAAATAAAAGTTTATAAAAAACCTAAAGTAAAACTAATTGTTACAGGTAATGAATTAGTTGAACCTTCTTCTACTTTAGATAAAGCTAAAATAATTAATTCAAATAAATATACAATTTCTTCTTTAATCCAAAGTACAGGCGCTACTGTTGAAGTAGAACATGCTCATGATAATTTTGAGGAAGTTAAATCTATTCTTATTGAAAATTCAAAAGAGTTTGATGTTATCATAACTACAGGTGGAACTGCAATTAGTAAAGGGGATGTTGTTGTGGATGCTGTAGAAGATTCTGGAGAATTATTATTTCATGGTGTTTCTATAAGACCTGGAAAACCTGTAGGGTCTGGTATAATTAATGATACTATTGTTTTCACATTATCTGGTCAACCAGTTGCAGCTATGGCCCAATTTGATATTTTTGCAAGAAAATATTTAATTCAAATGCAAGGGCTTAATTTTGATTTTAAAATTGTTGAAAGAGAATCCTTACTAAAAATTCCATCAAATTTAGGTAGAACTGATTTTATTAGAACTTATGCTGATGAAAAATATGCAAAACATATATTAAATAGAGGTTCAGGAATTATTAGATCAATGGTTGAAGCAAATAGTTATATAATCATTGATGAAAATAATGAAGGAATAGAAAAAGGGGACCTTGTAAATTTAGTATTTTTTAATTCAATGATATGGGATAAATATTAATTCCTATTTTTAATATTTATTAATTTAATTTTTGTAAGTGAAAACATGAATGGAATTTGGTATTATGTTATAGCTTTTATTATTATTTGGTTATTCGCTCTAATTTTTAAAGATTATTTAGTCAAACATGATGTGGAAGTTGAATTTCCAGTATTATTATGGAAGACAAAAAGACTTAGGGGATTTATAGACAGAATAGCTAATAAATCTAAAAAGTTTTGGAAATGGTATATGAATATAGGAATCATTATTTCATTTGGTTTAATGATTTTCATGGCAGTAAGTTTAATTTACTCATTTGCCAATATATCTCAAACTCCTGCAGTTGGACTAGTTATTCCTGGAGTTGATATCCCAGGATCACCAATTTTTATACCATTTCTTTATGGTATTATTGGTTTAATCACAGTGATTATTATTCATGAATTTTCTCATGGAATATTAGCTAGAGTAGAAAATGTAAAAATTAATTCTATTGGTTTATTATTGTTTGCGATAATCCCTGGGGCTTTTGTTGAACCTGATGAAGATGAAATTAAACATTTGTCCAAATCTGGTAAGTTAAGAATTTATGCTGCAGGATCAATGGGTAATATGGTTCTTGCAGTTATTTCTTTAATCATTGTTTTGGTTTTATCTTCTGCTGTTGTTCCAATGTATTTTCATGAAGATGGGGTAAGCATTGATAGGGTTGTTTCTGATGCTCCTGCAGATGGGATTTTAAAATCTGGAATGGTTGTAGAGTCAATAAATAATCAAAGTTTTGATAATTCTCAAGGTTACATAAATACAATAAAAACATTTAGACCATATCAAACGGTTCATGTATCGACGGATCAAGGAATTTATAGTTTTAAGTTAGGAGAAAATCCAAATAATAAAACTTTAGGTTATATGGGTGTTCAAACAGTTAAACATTATAGTTTTAATAATGATTTAGGGAGTAATCAATTAAGTCCTGTTCTTTGGGTAATATTTCCAATGATTCAATTATTTAATTGGATTTTTTTCCTAAATTTTGCAATAGGTTCATTTAATTTATTGCCTATGAAACCTTTAGATGGGGGTTTGATGTTTGAAACATTATTAAGTTATAAATTGTCTGAAAAAACAGTTCAATTGTTGACAAAATTTTCATCTTATTTAATGCTAATGATAATTATAATAAGTTTAATTTATGGTTTTAGTGCAGCATTATTATAAAAAAATTTTTTAATTTTTTTATTTTTCTATAAAATATAATTTACATGTACATGATTCGTTTGAAATCATGATTTAAAATTAGTAACTTTTATATTTAAGGTTAAATGATTAATTATTTATATATGATTATTGTAATCATTTATTTTAATGTATTGTTTTTTTATTTTAAAGGACTTTATTTTATATTCAAAAAATAGATTATTGATTTTTAAGTTTTTTATTAAAAATAAAAAAAGGTTAAAGAAATTTATAAATTATATCTTTCTTTAATTCCTTCTAAAATTCTTGAATGGCGTCCTTCATCTTTAGAACTTTCTCGGAAGAAATCGCTTGCATCTTCAAGACCAGCTTCTTTTGCTTTATCAGAAGCTTCTCTTTTTTCAACATTAGCTTTTAATTCACCATCAAGCATCATATCAATATTTTCACTTAAAGTAGGCTTAATAACACCATTCATTTCAGCAAATCTTGCTGCATGTTCAGCTTCTTCAAATGCTAATCTTTTAAATACTTCAGCTAATTCTCCATAACCTTCACTTGATGCTTGTCTAGCCATAGCCATATAAATACCTACTTCAGCAGTTTCTCCTTTGAAATTTCCTGCTACTTCTTTTTCTACATCAGTATTAACTGTAGTTCCTATTTTACGTTCATATTCTGCCATATTTTTTCCTCCAATAATTTAAATTTTCATTTTAATATATATTTTACATTAATATTAATTTTTGGGTATGTTTATAATTCTAATTTTTTTGCAGCTGCTACTAAGTCTTGACCTAATTTATATGCTGCTATTTTTTCGTCTTCATTAGGTACATAATAAATTTCATCTTTTTCTATTACATCAAATCCAGAATCATTTAAATATTCTGCTAATATATCTGGTGATCCACCTTTTCCTCCCATGGATCCAAATGTTACAGCAGGTCTTTTAAATCCTGTTCTGTTGAAATGAAGACCTTTTAAATAGAATAAAATATCTCCCATACTTGGGAATGGGTAATCATTTATTGTTGGATCACCGAATGCTACTGCTTTACTAGTTAAAATACTTTTAACAATTTCACTTCTTTCATCTTCATGTAAATAAAACATTTCAACATCATATCCTTCGGCAATTGCACCTTCTGCAATTTCATGTGCCATTGTTTGAGTTGAGTAATGCATTGTATCATATACTATAGTAATTTTATCTTCTGCTAATTTTCCAGTAGCCCATCCACTGTAAGCATTAATAACTTTCATAGGGTCTGTCCATATTTGACCGTGTGATGGTGCAATCATTTTAATTTTATCTAATAAATCTAATTCTATAATTTCATCAAATTTTTTTAGAACTTTTTTAGAAAGAGGAGTAATTAAATTTGCATAAAATTTTTTTGCCCCATCCATAAGTATTTCATCAGGAATATCTTTATCAAATCTTTTGGTGAAACATAAATGTTGTCCAAATGCATCATTTGGGAATAAAATTCCATCTTCTACTAAGAGAGTGAACATACTGTCTGGCCAATGAAGTAAAAATGCATCTAAAAATGCAAAGGTTCTTCCACCTAAATCTAATGAATCTCCAGTACCTACAGTTTGGAAATCTAATCCTTGAAGTGCGGGGTAATGTTTTTCTAATCCTTTTACAGCTATTTCACTACAGTATATTGGAGCTTCAGGGAATCTTTTATGGAGATCTACTAATACTCCACTGTGATCTTTTTCAACATGGTTTTGTATGATATAATCTATGTTTACATCTTTTCCTTCTTGTTCGAATGCATCATCTATACGTGCCATAATTTCTTCGGTTTTTCCTGGATATGCATTATCAATTAATGCAGTTTTATCTTTTCCAAATACTAAGTATGCATTGTAAGTAGTACCATCTAATGTGTATCCATGATAAGATCTTAAGTCCCAGTCAAGTACACCTATCCAGTATACTCCTTCAGCGATTTTTTGAGCTTTTGCTTTCATTTTTTCCCTCTAATATTTTTTTAGAAATTATTAAAAACATGTTCGTATTTACTAGAACATTAGTTTTATTTTATTAATTTATAATATATAAAGGTATTGTTTTAATAAAATATTTGATATCATTATTTTTCAATGAAATATAAAATTAAGTAAAAAATATCCAAAAAAAATTAAAAATATTATTAAATAAAATAATTATTATTTCAAGTTAA
>NZ_DAZC01000036.1:60566-122370 GCF_002508845.1 Methanobrevibacter sp. UBA417 | reverse complement strand
ACGCCCTATCCAACTAGGCTACGAGCCCTCATTAACAAGATGTATTAACATCTGTTTTTTATACTATATATATGTATCTATTAAATTAATTCTAAAAAAAAAATTGCAGAAAAATAAATTTTATTGACTAATCAATAGATTAATCAATAATATAAATATTAAATTTAACCTTCTCCTATAACATTACCATTACCATCAATGATAATACAATCTACAGTATTTCCATCTTTATCATGTACATAACAGTACCAATCATTATCTTTCCATACTGCAGCAGAAACAGAACATCCTTCTTCTTCTACATGTTCATTAGCTATTTCTATTGCTTTAGTAGAATTTATATGGCTTGTAGTACCTGATCCAGAATCTGATCCAGAACCTGAACCTGAACCTGAACTTCCACTTCCGGAATTAGTTCCTGATCCGGAGTTTCCATTAGTGGAAGTACTATGTCCACCATTGCTTGATCCACTAGAACTTCCTCCGTTGCTAGATCCACTAGAACTTGTTCCTGAGCTTCCACCATTGGAACCAGATCCAGAATTTGCAACATTAGAACCAGAATTGGAACTAGGTTGGCCATTTGAAGAACTACCAGCACTATTTGAATCAGTAGCTTGGGTGGTATTGTTTCCTAATCCATTACCTGCACTGGCAAGGGAATCTGCTGAAGGTGTAAATCCTGCAAGATCTGAAAATGCATTATCAGGGTTTGTTAATCCGTATGCTGTAACTCCTGCAGCAATACATAAGACAACAATTACGGATATAATTATATTTGCATGATCCATTCGATTCACCTCGGTTTACTATTATAAATAACTTAATCTTTTTAGATTTAAGACTTTTTTTAATTAATAAAATTTTTTTTAAAAAATGTAACCTTTAAAAGAATTTTTTAAAGGATTTTTTATTACATTAAATTTAAAAAATGATAAAATTTAGTGGCTAAAAATTTTATTAATATATTATTATAAGTATCTTTACTATTATAAAGATGTTGGTTAATTAAATAAATATATAACAATTGAATATTATTAATTTTTTAATTTTTATTACTTAGTTTTTTATTTTTCATTTCAAACATTAATTATATGAATTCTATTCCAATAAACAAAAGATCAAATTTATTAAAAATTTTTTTTAAAAATTATTAACCTTTAATTTTAGTTTTAATTTATAAATTTCTAATATTTTTCTTATTAATTTTATTCTAAGTTTCTTATAATTGGAATTTAATCAAATAATTTTGATTATCATATATAAACCTTTCTTTTTAGTTCAAAGCATAAGTTTATTAATACTATTTATTTTAAAATAATAATTGTTAGTTTCTAAAATTTTTTAAAAAATAAGAGGTGACACATTTGAGCGAAAAAATAGTTATATCTCCTACATCACGTCAGGAAGGACATGCCGAACTTGTCATGGAAGTCGATGATGAAGGGATAGTTACCAAAGGTAGATACTTAAGTATCACTCCTGTTAGAGGCTTAGAAAAGATGGTTGCTGGAAAACCACCAGAATCTGCGATAGTATTATGTCAAAGAATCTGTGGTGTTTGTCCAATTCCTCATACTCTAGCTTCAGCAGAAGCAATGGATGATTCATTAGATATACAAATTCCAAAGGCTGCAGCACAATTAAGAGAATTAACAATTTCTTCTTCTAATATAAACAGTCATGCAATACACCATTTCTTAGTTGCACCGGATATAGTTCCTGAAAATCTTTTTAAAGATGCAGTAAATTCTGTAGGTACAATCCGTAAAAATGTACAATATGTAGTAGATATGGTAGCTGGTGAAGGAATTCACCCTTCCGATGTAAGAGTCGGTGGTATGGCAAGAAATATTACAGAATTAGCACGTAAAAAATTATATGCTAGATTAAAAGCATTAGTCCCTGTTGTGGATGATCATGTTGATTTAATCGTAGGATTAGTTGAAGATGCTGATTTCCCAGAAGGTTTAGGTGCAATTGACCAACCTATATTTGCAAGTAGTAATGGTTACGGAGACAGAGACTTCTTTGATCTTGAAAGATACAGAGAACTTACTCCAGAAGCATGGTATGATGACCCTGAATTAGGTAAAAAAGCATGTACATCCGTACCTTTATACGATGGTGTAAATGTAGAAACAGGTCCAAGAGCAAGAGCTGCTAAATTTGGCGGATATACCGGTAAAGGTGTCAAAGCTCAACATATAACCAGAGCTTACGAAATGAAAAACTATTTATCTAAAGCACTTAATCTTTTAGATGAATTAGATACTTCTGCAAACACCATGGCTGATTTTGACCCTAGAGGAACAGGAAAACTAGGTGTAGGTGTAATTGAAGCACCTAGAGGTACTGATATCCATATGGGTGTAGTTAAAGATGGCAGAATCCAATATTATAATGCTTTAGTTCCAACAACTTGGAATATTCCAACAATGGGGCCAGCAACTGAAGGATTCCACTATCAATACGGAGCTCATGTTATTAGAGCATACGATCCTTGTTTATCATGTGCTACCCACGTAATGGTAGTTGATGATGAAGATAAGAGCGTTATCAAAAATGACATGGTGAAAATTTAAACAACTAATTGAGGGAAATTATGCCTTATGAAGCAGAAAATCTGGTAGTTGGTTGCGGAAACGTATTATTTAAAGATGATGGTTTCGGACCTTATGTTATAAAAGCCTTAGAAGAACGTTTTAAGGATAAAGATATGCCAGAAGAAACTATGTTTATTGATGCTGGAACTAGTGCAACACATTATATATTTTCATTACCTGATGAAAGATGGAAGAAAATTATAGTAATTGATGTTGTAGAGTTTGGGGCTGAACCAGGAACACTTAAATATTTTAGTCCTTTTGATATGCCTAAAGGAAAATATGAAAGTGCTCACAGTTGGCCAGTAGAAGAACCCCTTCAAGACTTAGCCGAAAAAATGGATGTTATAATTGTGGGCTGTCAACCAGGTGAAATTACTGCACCTGATGTTGTGATGGGCTTATCTGACCCTGTTGAAAAGGCTATTCCTGAAGCAGTTGAGATGATTTTAAAGAAATTATAAGAGGTATGAGGGTTTAGCAATGTCTTTTATAGAAAGAATTAAAAGGTTTTTAGGCATTGGCTCTAAACCGGATGAATCTAAAGATGAAGAAGCTAAAAAAGAAGCTATTAAAGAAGAATCTAAAGAAGAAGCTAAAAAAGAAGCTGTAGTAACAGCTAAAAAAGAGGCTATAAAATCTGAGGAAGCTTCTAATAAAGCTAAATCATCTGAGCCAAAGAAAGAGAAATCTTCAAAACAGGAGGATGGAAAAGTGGCTGATAAACCAAAAATAGGATATATTCACTTAAGTGGGTGTACTGGAGATGGAATGTCATTAACTGAAAATTATGATATTCTTGCAGACTTACTCACTGACATGGTGGACATCGTTTACGGACAAACTTTAGTTGATGTATGGGATATGCCAGAAATGGATTTAGCATTAGTTGAAGGTTCAGTCTGTTTACAAGATGAACACAGTTTAAAAGAAATTAAAGAAATAAGAGAAAAAGCAAACTTAGTATGTGCTTTTGGATCTTGTGCATTAACCGGATGTTTCACACGATACTCTCGTGGTGGACAACAAGGTAATCCAAAACATGAATCATTTGTACCAGTTGGAGATGTAGTAAAAGTAGATGTTGCATTACCAGGATGTCCTGCATCACCAGAAATTATAGCTAAAACTGTAGTAGCTTTAATTAATGGAGATATGGATTATTTACAACCTATGTTAGACATGGCAGCATGTAACCTTGCATGTGGTTGTGATTTACAAACTAATGTTGTAAATAAAGCTTTATGTACTGGTTGTGGAACTTGTGTAATGGCTTGTCCTACAAGAGCTCTCACAATGGTTGAAGGAAGACCAGCTCATGATAAAGATAGATGTGTAAAATGTGGTTCATGTTATACACACTGTCCAAGATCTTGGTTCCCTGAAGAGCAAATTAAAAAGGATTTAGGACTATAGGAGGATTTAAATATGGTATTAGGTACTTACAAAGATATAGTCACTGCTAGAGCTACAGATAAACAAATCCAAAATGTCTCACAAGATGGTGGAATAGTTACAGCATTATTTACCTATGCATTAAATGAAGGTATTATTGAAGGTGCAGTTGTTGCAGGTAATACAGATACTCCATGGCAACCTGAACCAACAATAGCTATGAGTGCAGATGAAATTATTGCTGCTGCTGGAACTAAATACACATTTTCTCCAAATAATGCTGTTTTAAAAGAAGCAGTAAGACAATGTGGTATTGAAAAATTAGGAACAGTTGCTACACCATGTGAAATAATGGGTCTTAGAAAAATGCAATCTTACCCATTTTCCACAAGATTCTTAGCAGATAAAATTAAACTTTTAATAGGTATTTTCTGTATGGAAAACTTTTCCTATGCATCTCTTCAAACTTTCGTTGAATCCAAATTAAATGGATCCATGGAATTAACAGATAAGATGGATATTGGTAAAGGTAAACTATGGATTGAAGATCCAAAAGGTAATACTGGATTAAAATTAAAAGAAACACACGGATATGAACAAGCTGGATGTAACATCTGTAAAGATTATGTTGCAGAATTAGCTGATGTATCTACTGGTTCTGTAGGATCTCCTGATGGATGGTCTACAGTATTAACTAGAACTGATGCAGGTAAAACTATATTTGATGCTGCTGTCGAAGCTGGAGTTATTGAAACTAAAGCTGTTGATGAAGGTAAATTTGGTAAACAAATGCTTGAAAAATTAGCAGGTCAAAAGAAAGATAAAGCTGCAAAAGAATCAAAAAGTAGAATGGAATTAGGATTACCTGTACCTTGGTAATTTGACTTCTTAAAGGTAATTCATTTTTAATTAAATGAATTTACCTATTTTATTTTTTTTATACTTATTTTAAAATCTTTTTTTATAATTTATATTTTTAGAAAATTTTAATATTCCTAATTTTTAGTTTCATAAAAAAATTATTGTAATCATAATTTTTTGGTGATAAAAAATTTGGTGGATATTTTTATAAAAATTAAAAATAGTAATTATTATTTAATTATCATTTTTTTTATAATGTAGTTACTTTACAACCATCTGGTTCTACTATAACAGTATGTTCTTTTTGAGAAACCCATGCACCTGATCTTTCTTTAAGTGCAGCATAAGGATAGATAGACATTGTTTGTGATAATTTTCTAAGTGATGCATGTGCTCTGTTTGGATTAAATTTTTCTGTTATCCATCTACCTGAAAATGGTAAGTCATGGTAATTATTTTCTATATAATCTATTACTTTTTGATCGTGTTTTATTCTATAAGGTTTATTTTTTAGGAATGAATAGATATAAGAATTTGGAGTATCATTTACTAAACCAATTCCATCTGTAGCAAAAGGTTCTATTGCGATAGCTTGTCCTTCTTTTAATTTGGTTGTGTCGTGGTTATTTATATTTGGTATTGATAATCCTGCATGTAAATTCCATTTTTCTAAGCTATGTCCAGTTAAATTACTTACAGGGTTTAATTTATATTCATGTATTGCATCTTCAATAGCTTGACCTATTTTACCTATTTCCACTCCTTCTCTAACTGTACTTATTGCTGCTTCTAATCCTGCGGCTGATGCTTCGATTATGTTTTGATTTTTATTTAATGTTTCTTCGTCAAATAAATCTTCTAAATTATCCCCAGGAACCATTATTGTTACAGCAGAATCTGCTACATATCCATTTATTTCGGTACCCATATCTAATTTAACTAAGTCTCCTGTAACCATTTTGTTTGTATCATTTATTGGGGATGTGTAATGTGCGGTGATTTCATTTATTGATACATTACATGGGAATGATATTCCTGCACCTGCTTTTAATGTTTCATTTTCTACATAGCTTACTAAGTCTAATATAGGTAAATCATTTTTAATGAGTTTTACAGCATTGTTTCTTATTTTTGATAATATTTTTCCTGCTTTTTCGTAGGATTCTATTTCATCAGATTCCATTTTTTCTCCTTCATATTTTTTATTAATTTTTTTTTATTAGTATATCTACTTTTTTTGGTTTTACCTTTTTCAAAATTTTTATATACTATTTATTTTATATTTATAATTAGTATTTATTAATTAATAATTATTTTACTTAATTAATAATTTGGAGGAAAAAATTTTATGATGGCTTCAAATTTTGCAATTCCTAATCAACTATTTATTTTGATTTTAGCGGTTATTTTAGTAATTGTTATTGTGTTAGTTGTTGTTCAGTGGAGAAAAGTTGCTGAATCTAAAAATACAATTAATTTAATGGAAAAAGAGATTGAACTTAAAAAAATTGCTATGGTTGAAAAAGATTTGGAAAACAAACGATTAATGGAAAATCCTGTTCAGTTACCTAAAGATCAACAAGAACATCTTACTCAAATAAGAACTTCTACTGATGATGTTCGAGGTAATGTTGGTTATTTACATAGTGAAATCAATGAAAGATTAGCTAGATTAGAGGCTCAAACTGAGCAAAAGAAATTAGAAGGAATGCTTAAAGATATAGAACAAAAAGAAAAGAAGCTTTATAAAAAGTAAAACTTTATTAGGAGAGTATGTGAATGGATATTGTGGAAATTGTAGCTATTATTATTCTTATTCTTGCTATTGTAATTTTGCTTTATTATATTATTAGTGCTAAATCTAATGTTTTAGATAAAGTTAAGGATTATGTTCCTGCTTCTATGGATACTGGTGAACCTGAAACTATGCCTTCAGGTGCTTATGGAAATGAAGAGGATAAGGTTTCTATGGGAGATAAGATTAAATATACTTTTAAAGATGTTCCTAGTTCTTTAAATAATTCTACTGATCTTTTTTCTAAAAAGTTAGATTCTTTTTTAGATGAAAAAAGTGAGGAGTTAATTGAAGATTGGTCTTTAGTTACTAAAGATGATTTAAGTGATCTTGAAGAAAGATGCGATACTGCATGTGAAAGTATTGATGATTTAGAAAAAAGATTCAATGATTATCAAACCAACACTGATGATAATATTGCTGATTTAGATACTAGATTAAAGGCTTTAGAAGATTTAGATAAAGAATAATTTTTTTTATCTTTTTTTTTTAATTTATTATGCAAAACCTTTATATAGTATGTTAACATAATTATATATATCCAATTCTTATGGATTATAATATTTTTTTATAAGAATTTTTAATTTGTATAGCAGGGTGGGGTAGTCTGGTGATCCCGCGGGGCTCATAACCCCGAGAGCCCTAGTTCAAATCTAGGCCCTGCTACTTTTTTTATAAACAATTTTTTTTATACAATACTATTTTTTAATTAGATTATTTTTCGAAAAGTTTTTTATATTAAAATCTGTTTATATTATAATATATGGTGCAAGCTGAAGACAGCTGCTGGTTTATATTTTTTTATAAACTAAGGAAACTCCGCCCATCATTACAGAACTACAATGTTGAAAAACATATGCTGAGAAGTATGACTCTGGAGCAGAAACGAAACGTCTTTTAATGAATGACTATGATGTTTAACTGATTGACATTAAAAGGAACGGTGAAACGGCCAATCTGTAGGATGCAAGGGCAAAAAATGCTGATGACAACTGTATGAGGCAAGGTAGTCCGCTAAGATGAATGCTGATAAAACAGAAGGTGGGTTATTCTCGGCAGGCACCATATTATTTTTTTCATTTATTATTTTTTTCTTTTTTTTACTTAATTTATAAACTTCATTTGATATTTTTAAAGTATAATAGAAAATTATTTATTCTAGTTTAAATTAATTACATATCAATTCATTTAAATGGAGGTGAAAAAAGTTGAAAAAAATTAATAGATTAACACTGATATTTCTAATAATCTTTATTGTAATGGTTAGTATTGCCTCAGTAACTGCTGAAAACAATTTTAATGACAATTCTTTATCTTCTTCATCATTATTAAGTAATGAAAATATAAGTCAAATGTCATCAAGTAATATTACTCTATTAAATTCAAATGATACAAATACAGTTAATAGTGTATTATCAACAAATCAAAATTCATCAGAAACTATCAATAATCTAGCTGCTACAAATTCATTAGGTGTAAATAAACCTACAACCACAATAAAAGTCTTAGATGCTAAAAATAGTAGTTCAGGAAATTATAGTGAAGAAGGATTTTTAATTTCTAATGCTACTGTTAAAATCTATGATTCTAACAATCAACTTGTTTATTCTGGTATAACTAATAATGAAGGTACAATTACAACTAACTTATTGGATTATGGAAAGTACACTCTCAATGTGGAATATTCTACATATAATCCTATTATGAAAAATTTCACAGTTGATTCATTTAATACAGTAACTGATGTTCGTTTTATTCCAGATATCTGTTTATTAGTTTATTATGGTGCACATTCAGAAAAAGTAGATTATTTAATGAATCTTTCTAAAAGAGTTTATTATATTAATACATATCCTGATTTTGAATCTAATAAAATTTGGTTGTTAGATTATGCAAATTATATACAATTAGATATGTATGCAGCTGATACATATCAATTTGATACAAGTATACTTGTTAATTCTCCAGCAAATAAAAATTATATGGTCTCATATACATTTGGAGTTTATAATTCTACACTTCTTAATAAAATAGGAATCAATTTTGTTGGAGCTAATTCAAGTAATAATACTCCTAATACATTAGCAAATACATACATAGGATCTTATTTCCAATCAAATGATATAACTGATATGGATGTTTTAGAAAAAAATATGGAAAACTATTATGCATATATATTATATCTATTAGGGAATAGTAATGTAAACCCTACTTTAAATTCCAGTAGAACCCCATTATTATCATCTAGTTTTGGAATATACCATCCAAGTCTTGGAAAATTATGTTCCACTCCTAATCAAACTTTAATTAATCAATGGATTTTAAAAGATTCTGGATATAATAGTGATGGTCAAGGAAGTCTTAACTGGATGACTAATGAATATGTAAAATGGCAAGATGTAAATTCTAATGTTCAAACATTATTTAATCAATTTGAATCTTGGTATAAAAATTATAATCCTAATTTAAATTCTTCTTATGTGATTATTGCAAGTTATTATCCTGGAGGAAATTTAGTTGATTCAATGATAAAAAAATATGAAGCTCAAAATCGTAGCGTATTTAATCTTTATCAAAGTTCAACAAGTCCATCTATTGCTTCTTTACTAACAAATATTTATAATATTTCTACTAGAGGTGTTAGCTTAGTTAATTCATTATATTCATGGTCAATGGATTATGAAAATATAGGAAATGGTGGTGCAATTAGTGCATATACTCAAATGAATATCAATATCATAAGAGCTTTAAATGAAGTAAGTGAAACTAGTTATTTAAGTACTTATGGTCCACAAACAGAATGGACTTATGCGGTAACTATACCTAGTTTTGAAGGTGTTTATGGAGCTATACTTTGTAGTTATCTTGATGAAAATGGAACAGAAGTAGTTATTGATAGTGGTGTAAGTAAATTAGTTGAAACTTCACTTGGTTGGGTTAATCTTAAAGAAAAAAATAATACAAATAAAAAAATAGCTGTAGTATTATATGATTATCCACCAGGTAAAGGCGAAATTGGAGCATCATATTTAGATGTTTTCACTAGTGTACACGATTTATTAATACAATTATGTGATGCAGGTTATGATATTGGAATGAGTAAAGATCAAATTCCAAATGTAACAACATTATATACAATTATCTCAGAAATTGGAAATAAAGGTGTATGGGCTCAAGGTTTATTAAATCAATATGTGGAAAAATATTATAATAATTTAACAGAAAATGGACAATTAATTGATTTTAATAAATATTTAACTTACTTCAATTCTTTAAATAAAACTCTACAAAATAAATTAGTTGAATATTGGGGATCTAGTATAGGAAATGTAATGGTTTATAATAATACTTATATTGTAATTCCTGGAATGTCTTTTGGTAATATATTCATAACATTTCAACCAAGTAGAGGATGGGAAAATGTAGAAGATTATCATAGTTCTTATCTTCCACCTTCACAACAATATGTTTCATTTTATAAATGGTTACAAAATGATTATAAGGCAGATGCTATAATCAATATGGGAACTCATGGAACTATAGAGTTTTTACCTGGACGATCTATAGGTCTTCAAGCTGATGATTGGACATTTGAATTGATGAGTATTCCAACTATTTATCCATATATAGTATCTAATCCTGGTGAAGCAATGGTTGCGAAAGATAGATTAGGTGCATTAATTATTAGTCATATGACTCCTGCAACTGTTATATCTGAATTATATGGTAATTTAACTACATTAAATACTTATATTACAAATTATGAAACTGCAATTAAGAATAATGCTTCAGATTTAGCTTCTCAATATGAAAAATTAATACTTAATATGTCAAGCAGTCTTGGTTATACTCAACCTAGTAAAAATCAAAGTTTTATTACTTGGGTTGATGATTTACATGAACAACTTGAAGATTTATCTAATGATGTAGTAACATTAGGATTACATACTTTAGGTGTAGGTTTAACTGGTGATGAATTAATTCAAGAGGTAATAACTATTGTTGCTTCAAGAACTTCTATCTATGATAATATTTTGAGCATGCTTTATCCTAATCTTTCTAAATTAGGTTATTACTCTGTATTACATAACACTAATTATACTAAAGAAGTGGATGTTATTCAAGGATGGCTTACTGAAGTAGTTACATATTTAGTTCCTGGTCAAGAAAATTTAAGCGATATTGCTACATTATGGAATATTTCTAAAGATTCAGATTTTTATAGTTCTTTAGTTTTTGCTAATTCTACAATTACCAATTTAGTGAATAATTATGAATGGAAATCAATTATAAATGCTTTATCTGGAGGATATGTTCAACCAGGTTTAATGGCAGATCCTTCTTATTCAGATAGTTTACCTACTGGTACAAATGCTTATACTGTAGATACTACTAAAATGCCTTCTAAAGCTGCTTGGGAAACATCTAAAAATATAGCTAACAAATTATTAGTTGATTATTATGAAGCTCATGGTAAATTCCCTGAATTAGTTGGTTTAATTATGTGGGGTACCGAATTACTACGTACTGAAGGTATTGGTATAGGTGAATTCTTATATTTACTAGGAGTTACTCCAACATGGTCTACAACAGGTACAGTTACTGGAATTGAACTTATTCCTTTAGATAAGTTAACTGTAACACTATCTAATGGTTCTGTATTAAATAGACCTCGTGTTGATGTTTATGCAAGTATTGTTACTAGTAATGTAAATTGGATAAGTCTTTTAGTAGGTGCTGTTGATTTAGTTTATAATAATACACCTAATGAAGATGCTACTGTTAATATGGTTAAAAAGCATTATGCTGAAAATCCAACTTTAGATAGGTTATTTGGTTTACCTGGTGCAGTTCTTGAAGGAACTGGAATGAGTGATTTTATACCTAATACAAATAAATGGCAAAATGATACTAACATCAAATCCACTTTAGCAGATATTTATCTTTCAAGAGTATCTTATTCTTGGAATATTAAAAATGGTAAATTAGTTGTTACTCAAAAAAGAGCGGATTATGAATATTTACTTAAAAATGTTGATATAATTACTCAAAATATAGATAGTACTTGGAGGTTCCTTGATTCTGATGATTATTATGATTGGTTTGGAGGAATGGTTGGAGCATCCAAGTATTTAGGTGGAAAAGCTGATACTTCTGTAGTTGATATTAGAAATAAAAATGATATTATTACTCGTACACTTTCTGAAGAGTTAGAGTTTGAGGTTCGTTCAGTTATATTAAATCCAAAAGTACAAGCCTCTTTACTTGGAGATAATCCTTCAGGTTGGCAAGCTTATGCTAAAAGATATGAATATATTTTTGGTTTTGAAACTGTAGCTGGAGGAAATTCAAATATTAATTCTGGTGGAGGTTCTTCTAGTGGTTCTAGTGGAACTGGTTCTAGTTTATTCTCTAATGGAGTTTATGATGCTTTAGCTCAGAATATTATTGGTATTAGTTCATCAGCTAATGCGGATTATAAAGCTGTTTCATTCCAAACTTCTGCTGCTTGGATGGTTTATTCTTATCAGAAAGGTTATTGGAAAGCGGATAAAACTACTTTAACTAAATTAGTTGATACTTATGTTCAATCTGTTGTTCAATATGGATTTGCTTGTTGTCACCATACTTGTGCTAATTTAGAATTTAATAAAATGGTGATGCAGATGTCTTCTCTTTCACCAGAGACTAAACAGCAGTATTCTGATATGTATGAAGCTATGACAGGTAGTAATCAAGCTTGTTATTCTGCTAATGGAGGTAATGCTAATCCTTCTGGTGGTGGAACTTCTAGCTCTGGCAGTCAAGGTGAGTCTGGTAGTTCTAGTTCAGGTTCTTCTGGTAGTTCTAGTGCTGGTAGTGCTGGTTCTTCTTCAAGTGTTGGTACTTATGATCAGTCAAGTAGTTCGGATATTAGTTCTAGTGATAGTTCAGGTTCTAATAGTAATAGTAACTCTCAACAAGATTCTAGTAAAGGCCAATCTTCTGATTCTGGATCTTCTAGTAAAGGTGATGCGTATGAAATGTCTACATCTTCATCTTCTTCTAATCAATCTAAAGGGTCTATGCCAGTGGCAGTTATTGCTTGTATTCTTGTTTTATTAGCTATCTTTGGATTTGGATATATTAGGGCTAAGAAAAATAATGATGATGATGATTATTAATCATTATTATTTTTTATTTTATTTTTTTCAATCTTATTTTATTTTTTTAAGGTAAACTTTATTACTTACTTTTTATTATACTTAATATTATACTCAATTTAGATTTAATTTAATAAATTTCATTTTATTAATTAATTATCATTGATGTATTAAGAAATTTGGGGCCTTTCTTTAAAAATTTGGAATATAAGTAATATTTTGGCTTCTTTTTTCATAGAAAAAAAATAAATGGTGAAAAATAATGAAAGTAACAAAAGTTACATTAATTTTGGGAATATTAATAATATTTCTAACTATAGGTGTTGCTAGTGCTACTGATATAAATTATAGTTCTAATAATATTGGAGATTCTAACAGTTCTGATATAAATCTAGGAACTTCTGATATATCAACCAATACGATGGTTAGTACATCAAATAATATCAATACACTTTCAGCATCTAATAGTTACAATATAACTGATGACTCATATTCAAATTATTTTAATGAGTCTGGAAATATAAAGTCATCTTCTGGAATAAGTTCTGGAGATACTATTAATATAGGAAATGTAAATGGGAAAAATTTTATTATAAATACTCCTTTAACTATAACAAACTTAAATTCAACAAGTGTTTTAGCTAATGGTTCTATTACTCTTTTATCTGGTAGTGATGGATCTACTATTTCAGGTTTAACATTAATTTCAAATACTACTAATGGTATTAATGTTTATTCTTCTAACAATACCATAACAAATAACAATATTAAGATAACAGGAAATAATAGTTATGGTATTTATGCTGAAGATGGAAATAATAATATAATTTCAAATAATATAATTTCAATGAATGGTATCAATTCATATACTTTTGCTATTGATATTCAAGCTGCTTCTTATTTTAATGATCCAACAGGAACTGCAACTATAACAGGTTATAAAATTACTAATAATACAATTAATGGAATTGTAGATAGTAAATATTATGCAGGACTTTATGCTTCAGGTTTAATTAACAGTATAATTTCTAATAATAATATTAATATTTCTTCTAATAGTTTTGTTTATGGTATTGCTATATCTAATAATTGGGGATTAACAAATTCAACTGGTAACATCACTATAAGTAAAAATCAAATTTCAGCTAAAGGACAAATGGTTTATTTAATTGAAACCTTTAAAAATACTGAAATGAATATTATCGGTAAGGAATTATCTGCAATTGGTAACGGTGTTTATGCTATAGCTGCATACTCAATTACAAATAGTAATATTAATAATAATCTAATCAACATTATTGGTGGAAACATTTCATTATTAAATATTACTAATAATGATGTTATAAAAAGTGGTAATTCTGCAATTACATTAGTTGGAGATTCTACTGGAAACAATATTAATACTAATACTATTAAAGCAGTTGATACTTTTGCAATAAACCTTGAAAGTTCATCTAATAAAATAGATAATAATAATATTGTTTTAAATACAACTAAAAATTATACAAACTACATGTTAGCAGCTATTAATATAGTTTCTAATAATCCTATTAAAAATGTAACACTCACTAATAATAATATAAATTATGATAGTGCAGTAAAATATGTTTATGGAGTATATTTATCTGTTAATTATCCTTATACTGGGGAATTCACTTCATTTACAATAAACAATAATAATATCACTGGTAAAGGTTATGAAAATATGATCTATGGTGTTTATGCTGTAGGTTTAGATAATTCTAATATCTTAAACAATAATTTTAAGCTTGAAAATAATGGAATAACCTATGGAATTTCTGGAAATAATGTATATAGCTCAACTGTAATTCCAAGTAATGTTACAATTAGTAAAAATACAATTAATTCAAAAGGAATCATGAATTATTTAATTGGTTCTTTATTCATGATTAATAATTATACTATATCTGATAATGTTTTAATTGGTGAAGGTAAAGGTGTTTATGCAATTTCTGGATATTCCCTTACAAATAGTACAATTAACAATAATAATATAACTATTATTGGTGGAAATATTAGTAAAATAGCTTTAAATAATTCTGATGCTATAAAAAGTGGAAATGCAGCTATTAAATTAATTTCTGGTTCTACTGGAAACTCTATTTCTGATAATTTAATTAATTCCACAAATGCAAATGGTATGGATATTGAAAGTTCATCTAATTCTATAAATGATAATGTTATTTTTATAAATAGTGATGATGGTATTGATGTAGGTAGTTATGGATCATCTAGTATAGCTGGTATTTATGCTTCTGAAGATGGATTAACTGATTTAAATATTAATAATAATGATATTTTATTAACAGGTAATGCTGATTATAACTATGGTATGAATATAATAGCACCTTATCCTGCAACAAAAAATATAACATCTATTAAAATCACAAACAATTCAATTTTAGCTAATGTAAATAGTAATTATATGGCTGGTATTTATACTAATGCAGTTAATAGTGAAATATCTAATAATTTCATTGATATTAATTCTAATAATTTTGTTTATGGTATAGCTACAGATCCATTTTATCCAAGTACTGGTGGTAACAATATTATAACCTATAATAATGTCACAGGAGAAGGTGTCGATGTACGTTTAATCGAAGTTACTTCTTCATCTAATGATACTATAAATTATAATAATCTTAAAGCTAAAGGAAATGCTGTATATGGTGTAGCAGGCTACGCTTTAGATAACAGTGTAATTAATCATAATAATATGACTTTCATTGGTGGAAATGGAAGCTCAACTCAAAGTGGTGGAGATATGATTCCATCAGGTAATGCAGCAGTAATATTAATAGGTAACTCTAAAAATTCATACATTACTAATAATACATTTAACACCAATCAAAAAATTTATATCAATCAAACTGGTGCAACAAACTTAACCGTATATAATAATACAAATAAATCAGCAAGTCTAAAAACATTTTTAATTTGTAATAATATGGTTGAAGTTTATGGTGCTGGTCAAAATTTCACTGGTAAGTTACTTGATGAATTTGGTGACCCTATTGTTGGTCAACACATTGCTTTAAATTTAACTCGTTTAAATGATGGTGCTAGTAAGATTTATGGTGTTACTACAGATCTCACTGGTGAGTTCCAATTAGAAATTAATCTATTTGTAGGTAATTATACTGCTAGTGCTAGTTATAATGGATTTAGTAAAGATAATCTCACATATTTACCTTCCACTTCTAGTGTTGCTAGTATTCAAGTTGTTACTAAAATTGATAATCGTACTAGTACTATTTTAAGCAATAAAAATTTCACTGAAGTTTATGGTGCTGGTCAAAATTTCACTGGTACTTTAAGTGATATTAATGGTAGTCCTATTGTTGGTCAGCATGTTGCTTTGAATTTAACTCGTTTGAGTGATGGTGCTAGTAAAATTTATTGGGTTACTACTGATAATGCTGGTGAATATCAATTAGAAATTAATCTATTTGCAGGTAAATATACTTGTTTATCCAGTTATGATGGTAACGGTCTTTATCAACCTTCAACTAGTAGTCTAACTTCTATAACCGTAACTAAAGCATAAGAATATAAACTTTAGAAAAATTGAATAAAAAGAGAAAAATTTATTTTTTTCTTTATCCTTTTTCTAAACTTTTTTTAAATTTTTTTTTAAGGTGAATTAAAAATGAAAAAATTAAAAATCATAACATTTTTATTAATTTTTATAATATTATCAATTAGTACAGTAAGTGCTACAGATTTAAATGATAATGTTTCTTCAATTTCACAAAATTATAATAATACAAATAGTTTAACAGATTCAATTTCATCAAAATCCCCTAATTTAGAAAATTCTAATGATATGAATACAAATATTTCAATGTTTAACACTGTTTCTTCATCATCAAAAACAGTACAAGTGACTGAAAATTCTTACTCTAATTATTTTGATGAAAACGGTAACTTATTAAGTTCTAGTGGGATAAATAATGGAGATACAATAGATTTATCTGGAACTTTTATTAATAAAAATTTCATAGTTAAAAATCCTTTAACAATTACCAGTACATCAAATAATGCAATTTTATATAACGGAACTATAACTATTTATAATTCTGGTTCTGGTTCTTCTATATCTAATTTAAAAATTATTAATAGTAACTCTGACGGTTTTGGAATAATTCTTTATAATGCAGAAAATAACACTATATTCAACAATAATATCTCTGTAAATGGTGTTGGAGCAATGGCCATTGCATTAAATACTGGTTCAAATTACAATAACATATCAAATAATTATTTAGAAACTAAAAAAACTTCAGAAGGCAAAACTCACTCAACATTAGTATTAGGTGGTGCAAATTATAACACTATTAAAAATAATTATGTAACTAATGATGGAGTAAATGCTATATACTTATCTTATTATGGTTCTGGAAAATTTAGTGGAGGATATTCTTATTATAATACTATAATAGGAAACACAGTTACTTGTCTTATAGATAATCCATCTTCATGGAATTATGCTATTCAAATGATGGGATATAATAATAAAGCAGAAAATAATAAGGTTATTGGTACATATCGAGGTATTTCATCTACTGGTAATAATAATTCTATTATAAATAACAATTTAACTAATATTATTGGCGATTATGCTATAAGTGGTTCAGATGATTCTTTAATTTCAGGAAATACAATTTCAAGTTCTACAGTTTCTGCTGGAATTTATGTTTTAAGTAATTCAAATGTAACAAACAATATTATTCATGTTAAAGGATCAACTATAGGAATTAGAAGTGCAGGCGATAATATAATCATATCTAATAATATTATAAATACAGTTTCTGGTAATGGTATATACACTATGGGTGATTTTTCAAACATTGTGATAACTTCCAATAATATTTCAAGCAATTCCGGAGTGGATATTTTAATTAAAAAACAATCAAGTACAAAATATCCTAAAAATTTAAGTATTACAAATAATACTGTTTTAACATCTGCAGAATATGCTATAGATGCTAGAGAATCTGATACTTCAACAATTATTAAAGATAATACAGTCATTGGGGAAGCTAAAATAGGATTACCTTCAGGAACAAATTCTTCAGGTAATCAAACAGATTTTAATGGAACAGTCTATAATATAAATAATGATAATTTTTCAAATTTCTTCGATAGTACAGGTCAAATCATAGTAGGTACCTTAAAAGACGGAGATACTATCATATTTAATGGAAAATTTACAAATAAAAATTTAACCTTAAACTCTAAATTAAAAATATTAGGTAATAATGCATTCTTCTATAACTCCACAGTTAAAGTAACTGCATCTGGATGTGATATTGAAGGATTAAACATTATAAATAATAATCCTAATGCAATAGATCAATGGGGTATATATGTAAATGGTGCATCTAATGTTAAAATTATAAATAATTATATTAATGTTACAGATAAAGATGCAGCTTATGCAATTTACATTTATGATTCATCTAACAATAATGTAAGTTATAATACATTAATATCTAATGGAAAATACTTAACATACACCATTTTAACTTATGCAGCAAGTAATAATTATATTGCTCATAATAATGTTTATACTAACGGAACAAGTGAAGTACATCTTTTTGAACCTGAAGCATGTATTGATGGGGTTCATAATATTCCAGAAATATACAGAACATATGGTATTTTAGCATTATACTCATCTAATAACAATATCACCCAAAACAATGTAAATGTAACATCTGGATTAACAAAAGAATATTCTCCATATAATGAATCTACAAACTCAATAGTTGGTATAGATATCTATTATGATAGTCATAACAATACTGTTGATTCTAATATAATAAGTTTAAGTTCATTTGATCCATTTATATATGGTACAGGAGTATTAGGAGCTCAAACAAATATTGGAAATACAAGTGCTGAAAATAATTGTTTTAAAAATAATAACATTAATATTAAAGGAAACTACTTTGTATCTGGTATTATCACTGGATATAACAGTATAAACACTAAAATATTTAATAACAAATTAACTTTAAATTCAAATGATTATGCATATGGTATTACATTAGAAATAAGTCAATACAACAAAATTAAAGAAAACATAGTTAATATAAACTCTAATACCATTTATACTATAGAAATTTTCCAATCAAATAATAATACTATAAGTTCTAATAAACTTTTAGGAAATGGTAGTTATGTATATGGAATTGCAGGGTATATGTCATCAGATAATTTAATTAATTCTAATAATATTCAATCTTTAGGAAATTCATTAAAAAATATTGGGTCTACATTACATTCTGATGCAATACCTCTAGGTAATAGTGGAATATTCCTTTACCAAAACTCCAATTCAAATAATATAACAAATAATACTATTAAAACAACTGCCGTTTATGCTGTAAACGCTACCACAAACACTAATTATGTGATAAATAACTCTCTAATCTCAGCTAATTATACTGGAAATAATGCAGTTAATCCAAAAACAAATTTAGTTCATGATAATTATGGAAGTAATGATAATATTTCTACTGTTTTAGTTTGTAATAATATGGTTGAAGTTTATGGTTCTAGTGAGAATTTTACTGGTAAATTACTTGATGAGTTTGGTGATCCTATTGTTGGTCAACATGTTGCTTTGAATTTAACCCGTTTAAGTGATGGTGCTAGTAAAATTTATTGGGTTACTACTGATGGTGCTGGTGAGTTCCAATTAGAAATTAATTTATTTATAGGTAATTATACTGCTCGTGCTAGTTTTGATGGTTTTAATCAATCTAATGTTACTTATTTACATTCCACTTCTAACGTTGTTAATATTCAAGTTGTTACTAAAATTGATAATCGTACTAGTACTGTTTTAACTAATAATAATTTTACTGAAGTTTATGGTGCTGGTCAGAATTTCACAGGTAAATTATGTGATATTAATGGTAATCCTATTGTTGGTCAGCATGTTGCTTTGAATTTAACTCGTTTGAGTGATGGTGCTAGTAAAATTTATTGGGTTACTACTGATAATACTGGTGAATATCAATTAGAAATTAATTTATTTGTAGGTAAATATACCTGTTTATCCAGTTATAGTGGTAATAATGCATATCAACCTTCAACTAGTAGTTTAACTTCTTTAATCGTAACTAAAGCATAAAGCTTTAAACTTTAGAAAATAATAAAAAGAAAAAAAATTTGGAGAAAAATTATTATGGAAATATTTAGTATTTTAATGCAAGTAGGTATACTATCCGCTGTTTTGGTTTTTGGTATTAAGGTGGGTTTGGCTTCTGGTTTGGCTAATATTTCTAAGAAGTATCTTGCAGCAATTTGTATTGCTTATGGTGCTGGAGTTTTAATATTGTCTAAGGTGGCTTCTTATTATACAAGTCAGTTAACTAATTTGATTTATACTTATAATTCTGGATTTTTTATTATAATGGCTGCTATAATGATTGTGGCAGGTGTTTTAACTATTCGAGAGTATAAAGTCCATAATAAGAACACTACTGCTGCTACTTGTATGGTTGTTATTGCTCCTTGTCCATGTTGTTTTGGAGTGATTATAGCTACTATATTGTTACTTGCTCCAACTGTAAGTATTGGTGTATTTATTTTAAGTGAATATGTTGCAGTTGCACTTGTTGCAACCATTTTAATATCATATTTTGCATCTAATACAATTGTTAAGTTTATTAAAAAACCTTATCCAATTATTCTTGGAAACTTTGAATTATTCCTAGGAGTATACTTCCTACTTTCTGCTATAGTTTTACCAAACATAGCAACTGCATTAAGTAAGCAGTTTAGTGGAATTAATATCCAATCTTTTAACTCATTATTCATGTTTATAGTATTAGCATTAATTTTAATAATAATTGGATATATCATGACAAAAAAATCTACCTTACTAGATTAAAAAGAAATTAAGAAAAAAAAATAAAATAATGGAATTTATGATGGATGGTCAAAACTTTAAAATTTGTAAGCATAAACATTATAAAAAAAATGTTTAGTTTACTAATTGAAGAAAATTTTTCTTTAAAAATATATTTTTGGCCACTCATCTTTATATTTAAAAAATTTTTAAAGGTGAAAATTAATGGTTTCAAGCATTCCTGGAAGTAGCTTTTTAACATCTGCTTTAGATGTTATTTCACAAAGTTTACAGATTCCAGTTATTGTATTTTTATTATTATTTGCTGTTATTTCAGTTATAATACTGGGAGGTCTTATATCTGAGTATACTTCTCGTAAGAAAGTTTCTATGAAAACTATGCGTGAATTGATATATAGTATTAGTGAATCTGGTACTGTTGAGGAAATGAAAGAGGTTATTGCTTCTGCTAAAATTCCTAAATCTCAAAGAAGTGTTTTGGATAAGATTGCGTCTTCTAGTTCTTTGACTAAGGATTCTCGTGTTGCTTTAGCTCGTAAGTTTATAGAAAATGAGGAGGATAAGACTGCGAAGTCTTTGGAAAAGACTGATATTATTACTCGTATTGGTCCAACTCTTGGATTAATGGGTACTTTAATCCCTATGGGTCCAGGTCTTGCAGCATTAGGAACAGGTGATGTTAACACTTTATCTCAAGCTATTATTGTAGCTTTTGATACTACTGTTGTTGGTATTGGTGCTGGTGCGATTGCTTACTTTGTATCTAAGGTTAGAAGTCGTTGGTATGAGGAGTATTTATCTAATCTTGATGCTTTAGCTGATGTTGTCTTAGATAAGTTGAATCATTTAAAATCTTATGGAAAATAGGGGGGTTTTTTTATGGTTCGTGAGACTAGTCGTAGACGACGTAAACATGAAGAAGAAGATCCAATGGCTGGTGTAGGTAATCTTGTTGATGCTATGCTGGTTATTGCAGTAGGTTTACTAGTTTTCCTTGTTATGAGTTGGAACATGCAAGATGTTGTTTTTAATGAGGATATTAGTCAAAGTCAAAAACAAGATGCTATGAATGCAATGCAAAAAGTAGCACAAGTAGATCAAGGCCAACAATTAAACGACACACCAGATACCAGTAATGCATCTGGAAAAGGTTATACTGAAATGGGTAAAGTGTATAAGGATCCTAGTTCGGGAAAATTAATAATGGTAGAAAGTACCATGTGAATATTATATTCTTAATATCTTATTTTTTTTATTTTTAATTTTTTATTAAACATTATTTCTATTTTTAGATAGATTTTTAAAATTGATTTAATTAAAACTAAAGTCTATAATTTTTCACATCTAAGTTAAAACCATCATTTTAAAATAAGTAGTTTATAATATTATTCTTTTATAAACTTTTTTCACACATATGAAAGTATAAAATATACATTAAATAATAAAAATAGTACAATTTAGTAAAATTAGAATTTAAATTTAAATAAAATTAAAAAAAATAAGAAAGTTGTAAAAAATGTTATTTATTAATAGCATCTTTTACTTTATCAAAAATTCCTTTTTTATAAGTTTTGATTTCTTCTCCACTTATATCAGCGAATTCTTTAAGTAAGTCTTTTTGAGCTTCATTAAGTTTTTGAGGAACAACAACTATTGCTGTAACATAAAGGTTTCCTTTCATATCACGGTTCATTATTGGCATACCTTGTTCGCGGACTCTGAATACAGTTCCACTTTGTGTTCCTTCAGGTATTTTTAAATCTATTGCTCCTTTAATTGTTGGAACTTCTACTGTTGCACCTAAACTTGCTTCAACAAAACTTATTTCTTTTTCGTAGTAAAGATTAGATCCATCTCTTTCAAATTTTTTATTTGGTTTTACTCGGATTTGAACATATAAATCTCCAGATCCTCCACCAACTTCCCCTGCATTACCTTCACCAGATACTCTTAATCTGTTTCCAGTTTCAACACCTGCAGGTACTTTGATATTAATGGTTTTACTTTCTTTAACAGTTCCTTTTCCATGACATTTGTGGCAAGGTTCTTCTATTATTTTACCAGTTCCATTACAATCTCTACATGGTCTTATATTAACCATTTGTCCTAAAATTGTTCTGTTCACTTGTTTTACTTGTCCAGTTCCGCCACAAGTTTGACAAGTTTTTGTATTAGTGCCTGGTTCAGCTTTTTCTCCTTTACAACTTGGACAGGTAACATCATGTCTTATTGTTATATCTTTACTTAAACCACTTGCAGCTTCTTCTAGACTAATAGTTATATCAGTATAAATATCAGATCCTCTTTGAGGGCCTTGTCTATTTGATCTTGGTCTTCCTCCACCGAAACCGAACATGTCGAAGATATCTTCTACGTTAAATCCGCCTGATCCTCCGAAACCTTGGAATATATCATCAAAGTTTGCATTTCTGAATATATCTTCTTGTGAAAATCCATCCATTCCTGCATGACCGAACTTATCATATCTTTGTCGTTTATCTTCGTCTGATAAAACAGCATAAGCTTCACTTATCTCTTTAAATTTTTCTGTTGCATCTGGATCGTCACTGACATCTGGATGGTATTTCATTGCTAATTTTCGATAAGCTTTTTTAATTTCTTTGTCGGTAGAACCTTTGTCTACTCCAAGAATTTCATAGTAATCTCGCTTTTCTGCCATTTGTTCACCTTTTTCATGTATAAATACTGAACTATGATCTTAATTTTTAAAAAATGGAATAATAGTTCAAAATTAGAATTAATAATTTATTAAAATAAATTTTTGTTATTATAATATTATTGTTTATTATATAAATATTTAAAATTATTTTTTTGTGGTGGTTTATTTTTTCTAATTTTGTTTAAAAAAAAATAATTTAAGTTAAAAATTAATTTAACTTAATTTTTTTTTATTCTTTTTTATCATCATCTTTTACTTCATAGTCTGCATCGATAGTATCATCATTAGCGTTGTTTTGGTCAGCTCCTGCATCTGCACCTTGTGCTCCTTCTGCACCTTGTGCTTCTTGTTGTGCTTGTTGAGCTGCTGCAGCTTCTTGATAAATTTTTGCACCTACATCTTGAACTTTTTTAGTTAATTCTTCAGTTTTATCTTTGATTGCTGCTATGTCGTCACCGCTAATTAATTCTCTTAATTCGGATGTTAATTTTTCGATGTCAGATTTTTCTTCATCAGAGATTTTATCTTTTAAATCTTCTACTGTTTTTTCTGAAGTGTAAATCATGGAATCTGCATTGTTTCTGACTTCAATTTCTTCTTGTTTCTTTTTATCTTCGTCAGCATGCATTTCTGCTTCTTTAACCTTTTTATCAATATCATCTTTAGATAATTTGTTTGGTGCAGATATTGTGATTGCTTGTTCTTTTCCAGTTCCCATATCTTTTGCAGTTACATTTAATATTCCATTTGCATCAATATCGAAGGTAACTTCAATTTGTGGCATTCCTCTTGGTGCTGCTGGTATTCCTATTAATTGGAATCTACCGAGAGTTGTGTTATCTGCAGCCATTGGTCTTTCACCTTGTAATACATGGATGTCTACACTTGTTTGGTTATCTGCTGCAGTTGAGAATATTTGACTCTTTTTGGTTGGGATGGTTGTGTTTCTGTCAATAAGTTTTGTACTTACGGATCCTAATGTTTCAATACCTAAGGATAATGGGGTTACATCTAAAAGAACGAGGTCTTTTATTTCTCCAGCTAATACTCCTCCTTGGATTGCTGCTCCCATTGCTACACATTCCATTGGGTCAATTCCTCTTTCTACTGGTTGACCTATGAATTTTTCTACATATTTTTGAACTACAGGCATTCTAGTTGGTCCTCCTACGAGGATGATCTTGTTGATGTCTTTTTTGTTCATTTTTGCATCATCTAATGCTTGTTTCATAGGGTTTCCACATTTGTTAACGATTCCGTTTACTAATTCTTCGAGTTTTGCTCTGGATAATGTGTTGATTAAGTTTTGTGGTTTTCCACTACCATCTACGCAGATGAATGGTAAGTTTATATCAGTTGTTAATGTTGTGGATAATTCGATTTTTGCTTTTTCAGCTGCTTCTCTTAATCTTTGTACTGCTTGGTCATCGTCCATTAAGTCGATTCCGCTTGATTTTTTGAATTCATCAGCTAAGTATTTCATAATTGCATTATCCATATCGGTACCACCGAGTTGGGTGTCTCCGCTTGTGGATTTTACTTCAAATACTCCTCCACCAAATTCCATAATGGTTACATCGAGGGTTCCTCCTCCTAAATCGAATACCATAATGTTTATATCATCATCGGATTGTTTATCGATTCCGTATGCTAAACTTGCTGCTGTTGGTTCGTTTACGAGTCTTACTACATCTAATCCTGCAATTGTACCTGCATCTTTTGTTGCGGTTCTTTGGTTATCATCAAAGTATGCTGGAACTGTGATTACTGCTTTTTCGATTGGTTCTCCTAAGAAACTTTCTGCATCTTTTTTGATTTTTTGTAAGATCATTGCGGAAATTTCTTGTGGGGTGTATTCTTTTCCGTTTGCTTTTACTTTTTTATTAGTACCCATACTTCTTTTAATTGCACTTATTGTGTTTTCAGGGTTTGTAATTGCTTGTCTTCTAGCTGGTTCTCCAACTAATGTTTGTCCGTCTTCGGTGAATGCAACGTAGCTTGGGAAAGCTTTTCCGTATTGTGTTGCTCCTTCTGCTGATGGGATGATTGTTGGTTTTCCACCTACAAGTACGGATGCTGCTGAGTTACTGGTACCTAAATCAATACCGATTATTTTTTCTTTTTTGTTTTCTTCAGACATAGTTTGTCACCTTATTTTTTGTTATTTTTATGAGTTTTTTTATAATAATATTATAAATATTAATTTTTTATTTTTGCTAAAATTTTTCAGATCTATTTTTTACATACATTAACTTTGGAATATTTGATTACTTTATCTTTTAAGGTGTATCCTTTCATTAGTTCATCAATTATTTCATTGTTTTCGTATTCGTCACTATCTGTTACTAGTAGTGCTTCATGTTTGTATGGATCAAATTTTTCTCCTTTTGCAGGGATTACTTTTAATCCTTCTTTTTCTAAAACTTTAGTCATTTTTTTATAAATTAATTTTGTTGCTTCAATTGCATCTTCTTCTGTTTGTGAGTTTTCTGTTACTCGTTCTAAGTCTTCATAGCAATCTAGAAGGTTTGTTATTAATTCTTCGTTAGCATATTTTATTAATTCGGACTTTTGTTTTTCTGAAAATTTTTTGTAATTTTCGAAATCAGCTTGTTGTCTTAATGTTAATGATTTGCAATCAGCTAATTCCTCTTCTTTCTTTTCAAGGTCTTCTTTAATTTTAGCTAATTCGTCTTTTTTAGATTTTTTGTTAAGTTTTTTAGATTTTTTTTCATCTTTTTCTAGATTCTTTTTTTCTGATTTTTCAGTTGTTTTTTTAGAATCTTTTTCTTCTTTTTCATTAGCCATTTGTTCACCTTTATGAATAATTAAAGAGGGAGAAAGTGGATTTGTACTCTGTCTTTTTTTTCTCTTTGTTGTTTGATAATAAGTTCCATTTTTTTTGAGATATTAAAATATTTTTTTGGGATAATATATTTTTTTTTAGGAGGTTGACTTATTTAATAATATTTTTTGAGAAAAATATTAAAGTAACAAAAAGTTATCTTTCTCTATTACTATTATAGTAACAAAAAGTTATATAAAGGTTTCGGTTTTTTTCATCTTTTAATAACAAAAAGTTATATAAAGGATAATTTACTTAATATATAATTACTATGACAAACAATCCACAAAATTCACAAAACCAAAATAGCCATATAGACCTTGAAGATGTGAGTATGGAAGACATCTTAGATGTAATGGGATGTAAAACTAGAAGAGACATAATCAATTTACTAAGAGATGAACCAAAATTTGTTAGTGAAATTTCACAAGAACTAAATATCGGACAAAAAGCTATAATAGAACACTTACGCGCAATGGAAGATATTGGGATCTTAAACTCTTCATTTAAAAAAGTAGTCAGAGGAAGACCACGAAAATACTATGACATGCCAAATGATGTCACCGTAAACATACAAATCACACCAATAACAATACATGTCAACAACCCTGATGATATGTTAAATAAAAAACAATTACCATCAGGAGACGAATGGTCAAAACTCTTAGAATTAGAGAAAAAAATCGATCAAGGTCAATGGGAAGCTGTTGAAGAACTTAAAAGTTTAATAAGATTATATGATAATCTAAAAAGTCGAGCAGAATACATCCTAGAAAGAACTGCAGACGAACAAGATAATAGAAAAGATATCATAAAACCACACAAAACATATTTCTTCATAGAACAATATTAAAAAAAAATTTAATTTTTTATTTTTTTTACTTTTTTTTATAAGCTGCAACAATAGCTTGACCTAAAGAAACAGAACCATCACCAGCACAAGAATTTTTGTGTTGAATAAATTCAAAATCATTGTTTTCAATATAATTTTTAGTAGTTAAACTAATTAACTCATTATAAAATGTACCACCAGTAGCACCAATACATTTAACATCTTTTTTTCTTGCAGCATCAACAGCAATCTTACTTAAACCTTCACTAACAGCAACTTGTCCAGCATAAGCAATTTCACTTTTTTCCACACCCTCATTAATTAAATCTATAACACTTTTTAAAATATTACCAGTATCCAGTACAGTGCGATTCTTTACTTTTTTAAAACTAAGAGGAATATTATATTCACCTTTAGCAGGTATTGCCACAGATTCTAATTTCATAGCAGCTTCACCCTCAAAATTCCGTTCACCACAAATATTTAATGCAGTTGAAATAGAATCCAATACTCTACCAGTACTACTAGTAATCCCAACATTCAAATTAGAATCTAATTGTTTAAAAAAATTTTCAATTTCCATATCTCCATGAGGGAAATAATCAACATAATCTTCTTTTAATAATTTAATTACTTCATCTCTAGTGAAACTTTCACAAGAATCCAATATACTAGCTAACATACGAGCAGGATATTTAGCACATAAATCTCCACCAGGCATCTTTTGAGGCATTAAAGATCCTAATCTTTCAAAACTTTCAATATCAGTATAAAGTATTTCCCCACCCCATGCAGTTCCATCACTACCATAACCTACACCATCAGATGCAATAACAATCATTTCATCAATATCATTATCATTTGCTAAAGCAACTCCATGAGCATGATGATGTTGAACTTGCACTAATTCTGCATTATATTTTTCACTTAATTCTTTAGCTAATTTAGTTGTGAAAAATTGAGGATGCATATCACAAGCAATTATATCAAAATCATTAGTCTTTGTAATATTCATCATATTTTTTATAGCATCTTGTAAAAACAAGTAAGTTTTATATTTATTAGTATTACCAATATGTTGGGAAACATATGCTAAATTATTTTTAACTATTGTGAAAGTCACATCTAATTCAGGACCAAGAGCTAAAACATTTTTATTTAAAACTTTACCTTTCAAATCATAAGGTTCAGGTGTGTAACCTCTAGAACGTCTAATAAAAGATAACATATCATTACGATATCGTACAACAGAGTCATCACAACGATTAACAATTCTTCTGTTATGAATTAAACTATAATCACTAATACCTTTTAAGTTTCCAAGAATCTCCTCATTACTTATCATCATAGGTTCACCTGGAACATTAGCTGATGTCATAATATATGCAGGCTCCTCACTAAAATCAAACAAAAGATTATGTAAAGGAGAATAAGGTAACATCACCCCAATTGTATGTAAATTTGGAGCTACTGAATCTGCAAAATAATAATCCTTACTTTTTTTAACCACTACAATAGGTCTTTCCTTAGATTTTAAAGTTATTTTCTCTTTTTGACTTATTTCAGTAAAAGTTAAGCATGTTTCGATATCAGGACTCATAACTGCAAAAGGTTGACTTTTTCTCCCAAGACGTTTTCTTAAACGATTAACAACATCTTCATCTGTAACTTTACAAACTAAATGTGTTCCTCCAATACCTTTAATACTTAATATATTACCTTCATCTAATAATTTCACAGTATCATGTAAAGGATGTTTTGAATTTAAATCATTATCCTCTTTATCAAATAAACTTAATTTAGGACCACAATCAGGACAACACATTGCTTCTGCATGATATCTTCGATTTAAAGGGTCTGTATATTCTTTTTCACATTTATCACATAATGGAAAATCATCCATAGTTGTTTTATCTCTATCATAAGGAACATTTTCTATAACTGTAAAACGTGGACCACAATCAGTACAAGCATTAAAAGGATGATGATATCTTCTATTATTTGGATCTCTTATTTCTTTCAAACAATTATCACAAATAGCTAAATCCGGAGGTATAACAGAAGTTCCAGAAAAATTATCCAAACTTTCATAAATTTTAAATTCATCATACTCTTCATTGTTTTCAAAGTTTTTGGTTTTAATAGAATTTATTTTTGAAATAGGGGGTTTTTTATTTTCTAAATCATATAAAAATTGTTCAATATTCTTTTTTTCTCCTTGAAGTACTATTTCAACTACATTTCCTAAATTTCTAACATAACCTTTTAATTTTAATTCAGTTGCAACTCTGTAAACAAAAGGTCTAAATCCTACTCCTTGAACAATGCCCTGAACTAAAATCTTTGTACTTTTCATAATAATTGTTTCCTATTAAAAAATTAGTAAAAATAATTTTTTTTATAAATATTAATAATAACTAATATATTATAAATAGTTAATAAAAATATAAGTCTTTATAAAATTAAAAAAACATTGGTGGATGAATTGAAAGAAACACTAAAGAATCTTTTAGATGGTAAAATAACCATTGAAGAATGTGAAAACATTTTAAAAGCTGATAATATAATTGATATGGAAGGATTAATTAAATTCGATAGGGATAGGGAGGATCGTACAGGTTTTCCTGAAGCTGTTTATTCTAGTGGTAAAGATTATGAAGATTTAATTATTATAGCAAATAATTATTTTAAATCAGTTAAACCTAATGAAAAATCTTCATTACTTTTCACTCGTTTATCTAAATCCAGATTTGAATCTTTAAATAAAGATTTAAGTGATTTAAAACAAAAAGGTTTTAATTTAGATTATAATCATAAAGCTAAAATTTTAAGGATTAATAATTATCCACTAAAAAATAAGATTAATCCAGATTATGGGAAAATAGGTATACTTACTGCAGGAACTTCTGATATTCCAGTTGCAGAAGAAGCAAAAATTGTAATTCAAGAGGGTGGTTGTGAAGTAATAAGTTCTTATGATGTTGGTGTTGCAGGTATTCATAGACTTTTACCTCAAATTAGTAAAATGATAAAAGATAAAGTTAATTGCATTATAGCATGTGCAGGAATGGAAGGTGCATTACCTTCAGTTGTTGCTGGTTTAGTGGATGTGCCTGTTATTGCGGTTCCTACTAGTATAGGTTATGGTGTAAGTGATAATGGTAAAACAGCCTTATTTGCTATGCTTCAATCTTGTGCTCCTGGAATAGCTGTTGTAAATATTGATAATGGTTTTGGTGCAGGAGTTTTAGCTTTAACAATTGTTAAAAATCGTTAAATTTAATAATTTTTTTTGTTGTGTTAAAAAATGATTTTTGAAAAATTCAATCCTGAAATTCATGATTATCATAAACTAGCTAGTTTAACCTATGATGTGGATTTTAGAACATATGAAAAAGTCTTTAAAAATAAAGATATTGCTCTTTTTGCATTAGAAGATGAAATGTTATTAAACTTTAAAAAAGCTAGTAATGAAAATTATTCTTTTTATGTTATTTTAGATGATTATCGTAAGATAATGGGTATGGTTAAAATTAGTAAAGGTGAAACTCATAATCTTATTCAAGATAGTTTATTTTTATTTAAAAATTTAAGATTTTCTGAAGCTTCTAAATTATCTTATATCTCATTTTTAGATAGATTAGTTCTATCAAAAGTTAATAATGATGATTTATACATTGGTGAAATTGCTATTAACCCTGAAAATAGAGGTCAAGGTTTAGGAAAATTAGTTATTAATAAAATAATTAAATATGCGAAAAATGAGGGTTATAAAAGAGTAGTGCTTGATGCAGATTTTAGAAATTTAGGTGCTTTAAAACTTTATGAATCCTTAGGGTTTTCAGTATTTAATCAAAAGTCATCAAAAATTTTAGATCCAGAAAGAGGAATGTATAATTTAGAATATATTTTATGAAAAAAAGAGTAATGAAGAATAAATTTTTTTTTTTAATTGAAATTTAATGATTTATTTTCTTCTTCTTTCAAATTCATCAAATACTTCATTTAAGTTTACTCCTTTATATGCTAGGAGTAATAAATTATGGAATATTAAATCAACAGATTCATAAACAAGGTTTTCATCATTTTTTGCAGCTAAAATAACTTCTGCTGCTTCTTCACCTACTTTTTCACAAATCTTATCAACAGCTTTTTTATCACTATCTTTCATAATATTAGATGTGTAAGAATCAATAGGATTGTCTCTTCTATCTTCTAGTACTTTATATACTTCATTGATGATTGTTTCATCTGCCATATTAAATCCTCCAAAATTTTTTATTTAATCTCTTTTTGTTTTTATTGTTTCAGTTAATGCAATTAATGGGTGTTGAGCATCATCAATTATGTTTATATCATCAAATTTATAAATTCCTTGTGAATCTGCTGTTTTTTCCATTCCTAATCTTAAATCTTGACCTAAGTCAATAACATATGAATCTATTTTATCGAATCCTAATTTTATTGATGCCACTGCTCTATGATGTCCATCTACAAGAATCCAACGATTACCAGTTTTTACAACTATTGCAGGTTCTGCTAATCCTCTTTCTAATTCATATATTCTTCCTTGTAATTCATCAGCATAGATTCTATCTTGGGTTGGTCTTAAATCATTAACTGGAACTTCTTTTCGTTTTAGTTTTGTTTTTATTCCATATAATTGTTCTAATGTTTCTTTAAAGTATTCTACTTTAGTTGGTGTGGAACGTTCTATATGTGATCTTACCATATCTGTATTGGTTATGATTCCTTTAACTTGTTTTTTATCGTTAACAACAGGTAATCTGGAAATACCATGTCTAAACATTACTCTAGAAGCATCATTAATAGACATATCATCTAATGCAACTACAACTTCATTAGACATTACTCCTTTAACTAATTCAGCCCAATCTTTAAGAAGTAAGTCGTAAGCAGTAACTATGCCTTGTATTGCCCCATTATCATCAACAACTGGGAATCCATCGTGTCCAGTTTTTTTCATTATTTTAATTACATCAGCACTTGGAGTGTTAGGAGTTACAGTAATTACATTTTTAGTCATATAATCTTTAACTGTTGATTTTATTTTAGTTTCATTACTTGTCATAAAATTTCATCCTCCTATTAAATTCTATTTTCTTATTTTAATAAGTCGTTTAATATTTTAACAGTTTCTCCAGGATCTGCTTTACCTCGAGTTAATCTCATTACTTGACCCATTAAGAAATTAATTGAATTTTTTTGTCCATTGTTATAATCTTCAACTGCTTTTGGATTTTCATCGATTGCTTGTTTAGCAGCTTTAACTATTCCATCTTCTTCAACTACTCCTATTAATCCTAATTCTTCAGCTAAAACTTTTGGAGTTTTTTCTTCATTTGGCATTTTTTCAATAATTCTTTGCCCTGCTTTAGTTGTGATTTTTTTATTTTCAAGTAAGTTGAATAATTCGATTAAGTCTTGGGAGGTGATTTCACTTTCAACTAAATCAATTTTATTATAAGTTAGTACTCTTTTAAGTTCATCTTTCATCCATAATGCAGCAAATTCTGGATTTATTTCTTTTACAACATTTTCATAAGTATCTGCTAAATCTATTTCAGAGGTTAATACTTTTGCAGATTCTTTATCTATACCATATTGTTTTTCAAATCTTTTTGCCTTGTTATATGGTGTTTCAGGCATTATTTCAATTATGTCGTTTATTTGTTTGTCTGATATTTGCATTGGAGGTAAATCTGGGTCAGGAATAAATCTGTAATCATCTGCATTTTCTTTGTCTCTCATTGATACAGTAATCATTTGAGTTTCTAAGTATGCTCTGGTTTCTTGTTTTATTTCTATTCCTCTTTTTGTAAGGTTTTTTTGTCTTACAACTTCAAATTTTAGTGCTTTGAAAGCTCCTTTAATGGAGTTGATGTTTTTCATTTCTACTCTGTTTCCTCCGTTTATGGAAACATTTACATCAGCTCTCATAGTACCTTCTCCACGTGCTCCTTTACTGTATTGTAATACTCGTATTAATTCTTTTAAGAAGTTTCTTGCTTCTTCTGGAGATTTGATATCAGGTTCTGTTACAATTTCTATTAATGGAATTCCGGATCTGTTGAAGTCAACTGTTCCTCTGTCAGGTTTATATTGTCCTGGATCTTCTTCCATATGTATTTCTCTTATTCTAATACCATTTAATTCTCCTTCATATCCTATTGGGATACTTGTTCTTTGGTATCCACTGGATAAATCAGGATAATCATAATGTTTTCTCATAAAATAAGCTTGATTTTGTTCTATTTTACAGTTAAGCATTAAAGATATCATTAAAGCATTTTTTATAGCTTTTTCATTTGTTGGGTAAGGTTTTGCTCCTGGTTGGTTTAAACATATTGGGCAAATATTTGAATTAGCCGGAGCTTCTTTATAATTAGTTTTACATTCACAAAAAAGTTTGGATTCAGTTTCTAATTGTACGTGAATTTCTAATCCACACATCATGTCTACATCAGATATAGTAATTCCTCCCATTGAATAATTTTTTTATATTAATGGAAAATTTTTTTTATAAAAAATAGTAGTAAAAAATATTTTTATAATAATTCTTTATTTTTTTTACTCTATAATATATATTGGTTAAGATTCTGTTTGAAATTATTAATAAATATTATCTATATTTTAAGGTTTTTTTTATTAATAGAAAAATAGAATTTTATTTTTTTTATTTGTATTTGTTTTTTAATGAATCTTTAATGTATCTTTTTATGTAAGGATTGAAATCTTGATTGTATTGGCTTTTTTCTGATCCTAATTTTTCTTCATTGGTGAAAGTTCCTTTTAATTTTCTCCCAGTCCATTGTACTTCTTCTTCTACTCTTTTACCATATTTTGTTCCGAACATTTTAAATAAGGGGAATTTAGTTATTCCGTTTGCTCCGCTTAATATTAATATTCCAATATTTGCTAAGTTATCTACCCAAGTTCCACATATTATTTCTATCTTTGGGAAGTTTAGTCTAATTGTTGAGACTACTTTAGCATAATATAGGGATGCTGGTTGTGAACTGTTAACATATATTGTTTCAGGGTGTGGATTTAGTGAATAAAATATAACTCTGTCTATGTCATGTTCTTTTAAGTATTGGATTAAATAGTTAATGTCTTCAAATGTTTCCCCTAATCCTAAAATTATAGTTATGGCTTTTTTAAATCCTAAATCTCCAGCTTTATCTAACATTTTACTTATATCGTTTAATGGTTTGCTTGGACAGATTTCTTTTTGGAGTATGTGGTTTGCAGTTTCTACTGCTCCAGTTATCCCTTTAACTTCTTTCCCATATTCTTCTAATTGGTCTGTTATTCCAGTGTTTAACCATACACCTTCTTCAGTTATATTGTATATATTTGAAGCTATTGATTTAATTTCAGATGTTGTGAATGATTTGTATCCTCCTGATAAAAATTCAATATTCCATCCTAATCGTTTACACATTTCTGCTTCTGCTAAAATGTTGTTAACTTTTCTTCGAGCTTTTTTAGGATCACTTATTTTATTTTTTTGTGTACTCATATAACAGAATTTACAATCTCCTTTGTCACACCACCATGATAGGAATATTGCTCGTTCTAAGCTAATTGTGTTTGAAAAATTTTTTAGTGTTAGTTTATTAGCTTTATTTATTGTTTCTAATATTTCTGTACTGTTTATTGTATTTTGTTCCATTTTATCCTTTGTTTATTTTTTTATTTTGAATTTTTTGTGTTTGTTTTTATTATGGGTTTTGTCTTTTAAATATCTAATTTTTCCATAAAGTTTATATGTCATTAAAACATAGTTGTAGTATTGATATTTATTTGGTCATAGTATTTTTTTTGTTTTAAAATAGTTAAAACAAAACCTTTATATACAATAATTGTCCAAGTTAAATTGTATGTTCAAAATCTAATTTTTTTTATTTTGAGCAGAAAATTTTTATTGCATTCTGATTAAAGCATGGGTGTCATATGCCATCGTAGCTCAGTAGGTAGAGCGTTCGGCTGTTAACCGATTGGTCACAGGTTCGAGCCCTGTCGATGGCGCTTTTTGGGCCCATAGCTTAGCCAGGTAGAGCGCCCGGCTCATAACCGGGCGGCCATGGGTTCGAACCCCATTGGGCCCATACCTAATCAAATGCATTTATATCTGCTTCGGTAGTGTAGTCCGGCCAATCATTTTGCCCTTTCGAGGCGAAGACTCGGGTTCGAATCCCGGCCGAAGCATTTAATTTAATATGATTTTATCAAGGGGAATGCCCTCTCCTTTCCGAAGCGGGGGTGCCCGAGCGGCCAAAGGGGACAGGCTTAGGACCTGTTGACGCAGGTCTACCAGGGTTCGAATCCCTGCTCCCGCATTAATCTATTAATTTACTATGAATAATTACTTTTACATATTTTATGATATGTTCAAATGCCGGGGTAGGGTAGGCGGTTATCCTACGGGACTGTGGATCCTGCGACTCGGGTTCGAATCTCGGCCCCGGCCCCATTTTTATAACTAATTTTACTAATTTTTTCCTCATTCCTGATTATTTAATCTAATTTTTTATTCAATAATAATTATTTTTATTATTAATTTTCAAATGCTTGGAAAAGTTCTTTTAATAGTCAAAATAAATTTATTATATATATTATTTTTAAAATAATTTCTAATTTATAGGATGTTGATTTTTAATGGTTAAAAAAGGTTCTGCAGAAGAAAGAGATTTAGTTCATCGATTATGGAGTTTAGATTTTGCAGCAATGAGAGCACCCGCATCTGGAGGCGCTACAAAAAAACCATTACCTGATGTATTAGCAGGTAATTCAAAAATATATTTAGCTATTGAAGTTAAAACAACAACTAAAGATAAAATTTACATAGATTATCCTCAAATAGATGCTTTATGTGAATTTTCTAAAATTTTTGGAGCAACTCCATATATTGGGGTTAAATTTAAGTATACTAAATGGTTATTTTTAGATCCAAAAACAACTGAAAGAACTAAAAGTAATAATTATAAAATTGAGAAAGATTTTGCTTTAGAAAAAGGTTTAGAACTTGATGAAATTACAGGTAAAGATAAGCAAATTAAATTTTAAACTTTTTATAAATTATGTTTAAACATAAAGTTTAAATAATATTAATAACTAATTTTTATATACTGTAAGAATGTTATTTCTTATGAATTTATATTTGGGGTTATAGTGTAACCTGGCATCATCTGGGACTCCAGTTGTCTTTGAAGAAAACGCGCAGTCTGATCAGTATGTGATTGATATGATGATCAATTGGAGTACTGAGACAAGAGAAATCCTAGGATCGGGGTTCAAATCCCTGTGACCCCACTTTTATATAATATATTAATGCTTTTTTTAAAATTTTTAATTAATTAAATTTATAAACACTACTTTTAGGAGACTATTTTTTATGGAAAAAATTGGAAACATTATTTGTATTCCTGGAAAGGATTTAGATTCTAATATTTATATTGTAGATGATATTATATTTGATACTGGTACTGGAGAACATAAAGATTATTTATTTTCCCAATTAAAAGAAGCAGGTGTTAATCCTGATGATATTAAATTAATAGTTAATACTCATTGTCATTTTGATCATGTTGGTGGAAATAATTTTTTCCCTAATGCTAAAGTCGCAATACATGAAGATGATGCAGATTCACTTGAAAATTATAATAAAGAATTAACAGTTTGTAATCTTTTTGGTAGAACTATAACTAGACATGATGTAGATATAAGATTAAAACAAGGAGATCATGTTGGAGATTTTGAGGTAATTCATACACCTGGTCATAGTCATGGTGGAATTTGTTTATGGGATGGTGAAAATCTTATTTGTGGAGATACAGTCTTTGCAAATGGTGGTTATGGAAGACCGGATATTGGTGGAAATATTGATGAATTAAGAGACTCATTACGAAAATTAAATAAATTAAATGTTAAATATTTATTCCCTGGTCATGGTCCATGGGTTAATAATGGTAAAAAACATATAGAATTATCTAATCAAGGAATTTGATTAGATTTTATATATTATTTATTATTTTTTTATAAACTTAAAGCACTCTTTTTATTATCCATGAATTTTTTTTCAGCTTTTTTGAAGCAACCTCTTTTAACTAATATGGAAATTTTTTCTCCTCTAGCTAATACTCTTTCAGGTTGAGGTATTTCTAATCCATCTTTAGTATAAATAGCAATTATTATACAATCTTTAGTTGGGGAGACTTCTTCTACTTTTTTACCAACTACTTTATCATTTAAAATGTTCATGTCTAAGATTTCTGCACTACCTTCTCCAAATGATACTAAATCTGCTACATTAGGTCTAGTGATTAGTTTTTCTACAAATCCTGCTGCTGTTCTTTCTGGACTTATTACTTCATCTATTCCTACTTTTTTAAATGCTTCTTCGTGGTCAGGGTTACTTACACGTGCTATGATTTTCTTTTCATCATATTCTTTTGCTAATATACAGGATAATAAGTTAGCTTCATCGTTTCCTGTGGTTGCAACAAATATATCTGCTTCATCTATGTTTGCTTCTTCTAATGTTTTTGTATCAGTACCGCTTCCACAAATTATCATAGCATCTAGTTCCATTGCAGCATTGTTACATAATTTTTCATTGTTTTCAATAATTGTTATATCATAACCATCATTGATTAAAAGATTTGCAAGTGAAAGTCCTACACGTCCTCCACCTAAAATTATCACATACATATTTTGTCATCCCATTAATTTTTTTTTAGAATAAGTTTAATTAATTTATTAAATTTTTATCATCCATTTTATTTTTTTAGATTCATACTTTAATTTAATTAATGTCTCAATTTTAATTTTTTTTATTAAAATATAACTTATAGTTTATTATAATTTATTAATCTTACTTCCTATTATATAAACTTATTTAAAGTTATATTTAATTTATTTATTTGAGCTTTTTTTAGATAAGGACGTGTTTTTATTATCCTTTTTTTAAAAATAGATTTTATGGGGGTGTTTAAATTTTCTGTTTTAACCCTTTGTGTATTTGTTTATTTGCTCTTTTAAAAGATTCATAAATAGCTTTTAGAAGAACTAATACAGGTATTATTTCTAATCTACCAATCCACATATTTCCAACTAGTAAATATTTTAATTCGCTTGGTATTAAGTAACATGGGGATCCTAACCATACTCCATTGTTACCTTGTGCAGATACAACATTAAACAATGATTGTAATGGTGGATATCCATAAGCTAATAAGATTAACCAACTAATTGCAACAAATAACATGAACAATGTGATATATGAACTGGATTCTTTAATTTCTTTATCTCCAATTGTTTTCCCACCAATTTTAGCATTAATAACTCTACCTTTTGGGGATAATAAATTCAATGTTGTTAAATTTATTCCTTTTAAAAAAGTTATAACACGTATTACCTTAATTGAACCAACAGTTGATCCAGATGATCCCCCTACAAGCATTAATATTATAATTACTAATAATGTGAATCCTGGCCATAAAGTCATTACAGATGAACTAGGTACATTTGCACCTGTTGTACTTATTGCGGATACTACCTGGAATACAATAATCATTGGATCCATATGGCTTGTTAAATAAATTCCTATTGAAGAAATTATTATTAATACCATTATTGCTTGGAATTGCACATCTTGAATTATTGATTTTCCTTTACTTTTTATTGCTTTATAATGGACTGAGAAGTTAATTGATCCTATTATCATTATAATTATTGTTACTAAATATATGGCATTGCTATTATATGCTCCAATATTTGCATTTTTAATAGACATTCCTCCAGTAGAGATTGTTGTGAATGTTGCATTTATTGAATCAAAAAGGGGCATACCTACTAATACATACATTATTATTCCAGCAATTGTGTAAATAGAATACATTTCTAATGTTTTATATAAGGTGTTCACTACACTTGGTTTGATTCGATCGTCTCTTGCTTCGGATTCATAAAGTCTAGATGCAGCAGTACCATTTCGTATTAAAATTCCAATAAATATGATTACTACTCCTAATCCACCTAACCATTGTTCATAACTTCTTAAAAAAAGGATTGATTTAGGTAAAATTTCTACATCAGGAAAAATAGTTAATCCACTACCTGTCCAAGCAGACATATTCTCAAAAAAAGCATTTGTAAATGAAATGTCTAAACACATCATCATTATCAAGGCACCGATAATTCCGGCCCATATCCAAGCTAAGGAAGATATTATCATTCCTTGTCGTAATCTAATTTTATCATAACAGGTAAACTTTCTATGTAAAATACTACCTATTAAAATAGAGATTAATGGAGGTATAATTAAATTTATATAAATATTTTCATGATAAATAAGAGCTATTATGACTGGTGCTAATAAAACAAGACCTAATCCTTGCATTATTATTCCAAGATAATGTGCACTTATTAAAATATCAGTTTTATTTATATATTTCATTAATACTTTTTTATTTCTTCAATTATTTAAATTTTTATTGAATAATGTATTTTTATTGAAATATTTGTAAAAAAAAGTCGAATTTTTTATATGTTTATAATATTGTTTTGTTTAAAAAATAAGTATTTAATTTGATTCAGTTTTGTATTTAAAAAAATTTGTAAAAAAAAATAAAAAAAGTGTTTTTTCATAAAAAAACTTTTTCATAATTAAAACTTTAAAAAAAGTTAAAATCATAAATAGTTCATGTTTTATGAAAAAAGGAGGTAGTTAAAAATTTATTCAACTACTTCTCCGAAAGCGAATTTTCGGCGGGTTGCATTAACTTTTATTTTTACTTCTTGACCAACTTCGGTTTCAGGAACAAATATGACAAATCCGTCAACTCTAGCAATTCCGTCTCCACTTTTACCTTGGTCTTCTATTTTAACATCGTACTCTGTTCCTACTTCAACAGGACAGGAGTATTCTTCTTGTTTATTGTAACTATCTTCAAACATTTATATTCACATCCGTTAATAAGTCAACATTAAAATGTTGCTTTTTAACATATATAATGCAATAATGAGTAAAATAACATAAAAATTAATCTAATTTGCAACCAATCAAAATTTATTCACTAATATAAAATAATCTTAAAAAAATAATTCCTTCAAAAATTAAAATATAATTCATTAATAATTAAAATTAATTAATTTAGAAAAAGCTTATGATATATCCTCTACTTATGCATTAGTTATATTGTATTTTTTAAAGTATATAAACATTTGTTTTTTCAGGGTCATGAACTTAATTTTTATAAAATATTAAATATATTAAAAGTTAATAATTTATTAATAATTTTTTTATTTAATATTTATTTAATAAATTTTAGGTTAGACAATGAAGTATAAATCTTATATATTCTTAGGTATTGGCTTATTAATCATGGTTGTGATGTTGTGGTTTATAGGTATTGATCAAGTTTTAAATGCTTTAAAAATTGCTAATATATATTATGTTATACTTGCAATTCTTATACAGTTTTTCACTTACTTCCTTTATACTTTTAGATGGGAAATAATTAATAAAGTAGCTGATAAGGATTTAGGTTTTAAAAAATTACTTCCTATGGTTTTAGTTAGTTTATCTGTTAATAATATTACTCCTAGTGGTAGAGGTGGAGGAGAACCTGTAAGAGCTTATCTTCTTACTAAAGAAGGTGGAGGACCATTTTCTGAAACTTTCGCTACAGTTATTGCAGATAGGGCTTTAGATACTTTTCCTTTTATTATACTAGCTATTATTACAATTATTGCTTTAATTACTCATCTTACTTTAAATCCTATAATTGTTGTAGTTATGATAGCAGCTGTTATTGCGATTATTATCGTTGTTTTTTTAATAGTTTATATGTCTATTAATGAAAATTTTGGAAATAAAGTTATTAAATGGATTTCTAAATTAGCAATTAAAATTTTTAAGAAAAAAGATCCAGATCATATTAAAAAACAAGTTTCTGTTGCTATAAATGGTTTTCAGGATACAATGCGTGGCATGGTTAAGAATAAAAACATTTTATATTATGCTCTTCCTCTTTCATTTTTCATATGGTGTGTAGAAATTTTAAGAGTGTATATTGTATTTTTAGCATTTGGTTGTACAGTAACACCAGTTCTTATAGGTGAAGTCTTCATTGTTGCTTCTTTAATTGGAATGATTCCTGCATTACCTGGAGGTTTAGGTGCAGTTGATGGGGTTATGATTTTATTATATTCTAGTTCAGGTATTTCTCCATCTATTAGTGCGGCAGCTACTGTTGTTGAAAGATTAATTTCATTTTGGATGACAACAATTATTGGATTTTTAGTTTTACCATTTTATGGTGAGGAAGCTTTAGATAAAATTTCTTCGGTAATGTCAAGTGATGAGGAAGAAATAACTGAAGAATTTGATGAAGAAAATAGTTTAGATGAAAAATATGAATCTAATTCTAATAATTCTAAAAATTCCGATAATACTGAATCATCTAGTCCTAATTTGAAGGATGAAAATTAATTCATCATATATTCCAACTTTTTTTTAACACTTTTTTCATATTTTTATTTTTTCTATTAAAATTAAATAGAAAGCTTTATTTTATTTATAAATTATAAACTTTAATGATTGAATTATATCTTTACTAAAATTCATTAAAGAAGTTTAAATTTTTAAACTTTAATTACATTATTTTTTTTTAGTAAATTATAATTTAAAATCTATCAATTTTAAAAAATCAATGGTGAAAAAATGGAAATAAATGGTGTAGATATTAAAGATACTTATGCAGAAGGTTTCGGAATTAAAGTTACAAGAATGTTAGTAACTGCAGCTACTAAAAAATTAGCTAAAATTGCTGTAACTGAAGCAACTGGATATGGAACTTCTGTTATTGGATGTCCTGCAGAAGCAGGAATTGATGGTTATGTACCTCCTGAAGAAACTCCTGATGGAAGACCTGGTTACACAATAATGATTTGTCAAGGTGGAAAGAAAGCTTTAGATCATGAATTAATGGAAAGAATCGGTATGGGAATTTTAACAGCACCTACTACTGCAGTATTTAATTGTCTTGAATCTGAAGATGTTTTAAAAACTGGTAATAAATTAAAATTCTTCGGTGATGGATTTGAAGAAGTAATAGATATTGATGGAAGAAAAATCCACTCTATTCCTATCATGTCTGGAGATTTCTTAGTTGAATCTGCTTTTGGATATAAAGAAGGTGTTGCTGGAGGAAACTTTTTCGTTTTAGCAAATAGTAAAATGAGTGCACTTGTAGCAACTGAAGCTGCTATTGATGCTATCCATAATGTTGAAGGAGTAATAACTCCATTCCCTGGTGGTATGGTTGCATCTGGTTCTAAAGTTGGATGTAATAATTATGAATTTTTAAATGCATCTACCAATGAAAAAATGTGTGTTACCTTAAAAGATAAAGTTGATAGTGATATTCCTGATGATGTTTATGGTGTAATGGAAGTCGTTATTGATGGTGTTGATGAAGATTCTGTTAGAGAAGCAATGAAACAAGGTATTAAAGCTGCTTGTAATGTTGATGGAGTTCTTCAAATCAGTGCAGGTAACTTTGGTGGAAATTTAGGTGCTTATAAAATAAATTTACAAGATTTATTCTAAATAAATCTTATAAATTCTCTTTTTTAAATTTTTTTTATATAATTATAATTTACAATTTTCTTCTTGTTCTTTGAATATTCCTTGAGCTTGATTTTTAGTTAATTTAAGGATTTCTTCATCACTTAAATCAATTCCTATAATAATATTCTCATCAGATAATTTTTTCATTGCATTATCTATATCTTTAAATGTTTTCCCAGTCATATGGTGAGAGTGAATTCCACCTACAGATTTGTAAAGATTTTTAATAGATTTTTTAGCAATTTCATTCTTTTCTAATATATTGTTGAATCTATCATACTCTCCATTTTTAATTGAACCAATTTTCCGGATTAAAGGTTCTTTTATTCCTGGAAAATGATATTCGATATCTTCAAGATTACAATTATTGCTCATAACTATTTTCATTTCTTTTGAAATTGTTTCTACTGAATGTTTACATGTGATTTTAATTGATTTTGGAGACATAGCTGCATAGTAAATATCGCTTCCTCCACTAGATTCAGGGGATACTACTTTGTTTGATCCTGCATTTTTTAGTCTTTTAATATTTTCAGAGTAACTTGCTCTAGAAACTATCCATAATTCTGGGGCTATTTCTCGGGTAGTTAAAACTATGAATAAATTATTCACATCACTTCCAGTACATACTAACATTCCATTTGATTTATTTAAACCAATTCTTTTCAATAAATTTGTGTCAGTTGCATCATCACACATGGTGATTATGTTATCATCTTCATTTTCTTCGTTTAATCTATCAATTATTTCCTTATTTTTTTCAATAATTAATACTTGTTGATTTCTTTTTTTAAGCTCATCTAATACTACTTTACCTACTCTTCCGTATCCACATAAAATATAATGATCTTTAAGATGACTTATCATTTTTTTCATTTTCACACCGCTTCTAGCTTTTTCCATACCCTCAGTAATGACAGAGAATATTACACCAAATATATAAGCAATAATTACAATTCCTGCAAAAGCTAAGGTTATTGCAAATATTCTTTGTAAAATTGTAGTAGGAATAATATCTCCATAACCTACGGTTGTTAAGGTTATACCTGTGAAGTAAAGTGCTTCAAATGGATTTAATTTCATTATGTATATTGAACCAATTTCTCCATATACTAAAATTGCAATGAATATACCTATACCGTACTTAATTTTATTGGTGTCTATAAATTTTAATAGAGTTTTTATTAAACCATACTTTTCCATAAAATTTTCCCATTAACTTTTTTATAACTTTAATTATTATTATATAAAAGATTAAATTAAATACTTTTCTTAATAAATATTATAATTAATTTATAAGAAAATAATTTCAGGTGGAATAAAATTTATGGATCCAATAGATATGCAGGTAACTGATCATAACTGTGAATATTTAGGTCTTTCTAGACTTTGTTTAATGGAGAATGCAGGTAAATCTTTATCTGATGAGGTTGCAACTTTATCTACTTTCACATTTTCCAAACCAGTTAAAATAGTTATTTTTACTGGTTCAGGGGGAAATGGTGGTGATGGTTTTGTTGCGGCTCGTCATTTACTAAATCGTGGTTTTAGTGTTGATTTATGTCTTTTAAAAAATGATGATGAAATTAAATCTCAGGATGCTCTTACTAATTTGAAAGTATTACGTAATTTGAATCCTAGGGTTTCTCGTTTGAATATTAATTATTTGAAAGATTCTAGTGAAATAGATAAATTAGATATTGCTTTTAATAATAATTTTTCTGAATCTATTATTATAGATGGAATTTTAGGCACTGGAATAAAAGGTAAGATACGTCCTAAAGAAAGACGAGCTATTGAAGTTATTAATAAATCTAATGCTTTAAAAGTTGCAATTGATGTTCCTTCTGGAATGAATCCATTAACTGGGGAAGTTTTGGATATTTGTGTTAAAGCAGATTATACTGTAGGTTTTCATAAAGTTAAAACTGGTCTAAGGATTGCTTCTGAAGATATTGTAGGTGGATTAATCACTTGTGATATTGGAATACCTCTTGAAGCAGAACTATTTGTTGGTGATGGGGATTTATTAAAACTTAAAAATAGGTCTAATAATTCTCATAAAGGAAATAATGGTAGTTTACTTATTATTGGGGGGAGTAAAGAATATTCTGGCGCTCCTGGATTAGCTGGAATTAGTGCTATAAGTAGTGGTGTTGATTTAGTTCATGTTGCAACTCCTGAATCTGCTGCTATTCCTATTAAATCTTATTCTCCTGATTTAATTGTTCATAGTTTAAAAGGGGATTATTTAAATTTAAATAATCAAGAGGAAATTTTAAATTTAGTTGAAGATGTTGATGCAGTTTTAATTGGACCTGGGGCTAGTCAAAATGATGAAACTAAAAAATTATTTAATATTTTAGTTCATAAAATTAAAAAACCAATAGTTTTAGATGCAGATGCATTAAAATTAGTTAATAGGAAACTAATCTCAAAAAGAAAGGATATTATATTAACACCTCATAATAATGAGTTTAAACAATTTTATCAAGATATTATTTATGAGGAAGGATTAACTTTTGATGATGTTAGTATGAAATTTGATAATTTAAATTATAAAATTGTTAATGATAAATTAACTTTTTTCCAATCTGTTACAAATTCAATTGAGGGAGTTACTGTAGTTAAAGGTGAATCTGATTTTATTTTCCAAGGATCTAAAATTAAAATTAACACTTCAGGTAATCCTGGAATGACTGTTGGGGGTACTGGTGACTGTTTAGCTGGTTTAACTAGTGGTTTATTAGCTCAAGGTTTAAATGTTTTTGATTCAGCATCTCTTGCAACATTTTTAAATGGTAAAGCAGGGGATTTAGCAATGGATAAATATGGTTATGGTTTTGCTGCTTCTGATTTATCTGAATTTATTGGTAAGTTAATGGATGGAATTTAATTGAATAATTATGTTGAAGGTGTATTTAAAAATAGACCTAATCGTTTTATTGCTGAAGTTGAAATTAATAATGAATTAGTTAAAGCTCATGTTCCTAATACTGGTAGATGTAAAGAGCTTTTAGTGCCTGATGCTAAAGTTTTTCTTTTACCTAGTAATAATCCTAAAAGGAAAACTAAATTTTCTCTTCATTTTGTTTTAAATAAAGGTGTGCTTGTTAGTTTATTTTCTCAGCAAGCTAATGAAATTGTTTTTAATTCAATAAAACAGGGTATTGTTAGGGAACTTCAAGGTTATAATGTATTGGAAAGAGAAAAAACTATTGATAATTCTCGAATTGATATTTATTTAGGTAAATCTAAGGATGGGAATATTTTAGAGGATTGTTATGTTGAAGTTAAAGGTGTTACTTTAATTAAGGATGGTTTGGCTCAATTTCCTGATGCTCCAACTGAAAGAGGTAGGAAGCATTTGAATGAGTTGATTGAACTTAAAAAAAGAGGGCATCGTGCTGTTGTTTTCTTTTTAATTCAACATCCTAAAGGGGATAAATTCAGACCTAATTGGGAAAATGATCCTGATTTTGCTAAAATTTTAAATGAGGCTTATTCTTCTGGAGTTGAAATTTTAGTTTATAAGTGTAAAAATAGTTTAGATGGTATAACTATGGTTAAAAAGTCTTTAGATTTTGATTTAAGTCTTTAATATTATTTTTATTTTCTATTTTTTAAAATTAGGATTTTTATTCTATTGATTTAGCTAAAAAAAAGTAGGAATGTTTTTTTTAGAGTATAATAAATTATTAGTATTATATTCTAAAAAAATTTTTTTAAATTTTTATTGGTTTAATTTTTGGAAGTTTGCAGCTTGAATTCCGTGGTATTTAATCATACCTTCAACTTCTCTTTGGTCTGTTTCTTTATCTTCAAATGTGATTTGTTCTACACTGTGTAAACTGAAGTCAGATTCTCTTGTTAATGGGTGTATGGATCCTTTGAATAATTTCATTACTACTTTTCCACATACTCTTCTTTGCATGTTGTCAAATGCTTGATCTAAATCTTCTTTTAAAGGTTCTTGCCAGAGAGCTCCGTATACTAAATCTGCATATAATGTGCTCATATATTCTGCAAATCTTAATTCGCTTGTAGTTAAAACTAATTCTTCTAATGCTTTGTGTGCATTGATTAATAATTTTGCTCCAGGAACTTCGTATATTTCTCTGCTTTTTAATCCAATCATTCTGTTTTCTATGGTGTCAACTCTTCCAACACCATTTTCTCCAGCTATTTTGTTAGCTTCTCTTATAATGTCGATTAGTGGCATCATTTTTCCATTTATAGCTATAGGTACTCCTTCTTCGAATTCTATTGAAATCTTTTCTGGAGTGTCTTTTGCATCTTCAGATGAAGCTGTCCATGCATAAATGTTTTCAGGTGCTTCGTTTTTAGGGTCTTCAAGAATGTCTCCTTCTATTGATCTTCCCCAAATGTTTTCATCTACACTATATCTTTTATCTGAGGATAATGGGAGGTTGTGTTCTTTTGCATATTTTACTTCTTCAGTTCTGGTTAAGTTTAATTCTCTTATTGGTGCGATTATTTTATAATCTGACATTGCATTTATGATTGATTCGAATCTGAATTGATCATTTCCTTTTCCAGTGCATCCGTGAGCTATTGCTACTGCACCTTCTTTATCTGCTACTTCGATTATTTTTAATGCTATGAGGGGTCTTGCTAATGCTGTACTTAATGGGTATCCTTCGTATTCTGCATTTGCTTTTATTCCTTTAGAGATGTAATCGTTTGCAAATTCTTCTTTTGCATCGATTATGTAATGTTTACCTGTGTTTATGTTGTCTGCGGAGTTTTGAGATTTTTCTAATTCGTCTTCAGGTTGTCCTACATCTACACATACGGTTATTACTTCGTAATTGTATTTTTCTTCTAATAATTTTACACATACAGTTGTGTCTAATCCACCACTGAATGCTAATACTACTTTATCCATTTTATAATCACTTCTTAATTAATTTTTTATAAATTTTTGTAACAATTATATTATTATGGTTTTTATTTTGTAATTTATATTATTTATAAGGTTTATATTGGATTTATTAAAGTTATTGATTTTTGAAAAATTTTTAAAATTAGTAAGTTTTGTGTGCATTTTTTTTGCAGAAGAAAAAGATTCTCTTAATTGATACCTTTTATTTTGGAGGTAATTTATTTTATTTTTTTTATTTAAAAGAATGGTATGTTTATATGGGTCCTTTTAATTTTTTAGTTTTTATTTGAGCGAAGATATTTTTTTTATCAATTAAGAGAATTTTTTCGTGAGATATAAAAACGTGAAAATTTTTATTCTCATATTTATTAAATTGTATTTCTTACTATATAAAGTTTAGGTATACCTAAATTATTAATTAAAAAAATAATAAAATTAAAGAACTTTAAAAGAATCATTACCTTTACAATAATCAATTAAATCTTTATAAACATTATCAAACTTCAAAGTACTACTATCTCCAATAATAATTAATTTACGTTTAGCACGAGTAATAGAAACATTCAAACGTCTAATATCATCTAAAAAACCAATATTATTATTCTTATTACTTCGCACTGTAGAAATTAAAACAATTTCTTTTTCACGACCCTGAAAACCATCAACAGTTTTAACTTCAACAGGAATCATATTCCTTAAAAATTCAACCTGATCCATATATGGACTAATAACACCAATATCATCAGAACAATAACCTAAATCCAAATAATTACTAACAATAATATTAATAATATTTGCTTCAACCTTATTAAGAACAGATTTAGAATCATTCAAATGTATCTCCATATTTCTTTCAATTAAAGAAGTATCTAAAAATAAAAATGGATAATTCTCATCTTCAAAAAACTTATTAATATTATTAAGTCTAACACTTAATTTCTTATTAAAATTTTTAGAAATATTATTAGAACCTAAAGTCTTCTTATCTAAATCATTTAAAGAAATTGATTTAACAGAATCATCACTAAACAATTTATTATCATAAAATTCACTATTTGGAAAACTCATCAATTTTTCATTCATACGGTATTGACAATTAAGAAGAGAAGACTTATAATCATAAGAAATAATTAATTTTTCAAACAAAGTTTCTTGAAGCTTTCTAGATTTATTACTAATAATAGTAGGAGGTAATTGTTTATGATCTCCTGCTAACACAAAACGTTTTGCTTTATTTATAGGGATTAAAACACTAGGAGTGCTAGCTTGTGAAGCTTCATCAATAATAGCTACATCAAAAATAATATCCTCAATATATTCTAAAGCTGCACTAGAATTAGTAGATAAAATCACATCACTATTTTTAATAATATCTTTAATAATTTCATCTTCTAAACATTCACTCTTCTTATAATATTCTTCAACTTCTTGGTTAATTAAAATCCAATTAGCTAAAGATTTCATGGTTTTAGCATTAATACCTCTTGAAGATTTATTATTTTCAGCATTTTTAATAATCTCTTCATCACTAAAACCTCTTCTATAACGTGGGCTTGGTTTAGTGAAAGTGTCCCGTATCTTAGATTTTTCATTAATAATTTTTTCAATTTTATCTTTTTCACTATTTAATGGGTGGGTCTCGACCTTATAAGCTAAGGAATATTTAATATTCTCTTTTGAAATTCTTTGTGGGTGGCCTAATCTTGTTAAATTTAGAGTATCTTGATTTTCTTTACCTAATTTTTCTGTTAAACCTTCAAGTAAATTATCAACACTTGTATTACTTTCTCCGGTAGCTAATATTTTATGGTCTTCTTTCCATTCTTGGTAAATTAATTCATTTAAGGTTCTTGTTTTCCCAGTTCCGAAAGGACCATGTATTAAAAAGAAATCTGCTGAATTGATTGCATTAGTTATTGCTTCTTTTTGTGAAGAATTCAATTTTTTATCTTTAAAATTTTCTATTTTAATTTTTTTACTCTTTTTACTAGGGCTTTGTTTTTTTAATAAAAAATTTAATGCTTTTTTTCCATATGGACTTAAATTTTTTAAATTTTCTTCCATTCTTCTAAAATTCACATCACTAGCATATAAATTTATATCCACATGTTTTTTTATAGCCCATTGTGGGAGATTGTTTAATGCTACTTTAATGAATCTTCCACCTTTTTCAGTTACTGTACCAGTTAAGTCACTTTTTAAGGGGTTTCCTTTACTTATTAATACTAAGTCCCCTACATTGATTTCAGTATCTATAAGTTCTTTTCTACCATATTGAATTATATTATATCCTAGTTCTTTTCCTAGATTTTTTCCTTTTAAATGATTTATGGCTATTCCTTTTTTTTCTCTTTGATGAGGTTTTAATCTTTTGATCATATTTCTCATTGCACTTATTTCGGCTTTTCTTTCATTATTTATAAGTTCTATGAGATTTGAAATATATTTTTTCAACAGATTCTACCTTCTATAAATTTTATTCATTATATCTATTATTCTATATTATTTTTCTTATTAAAATTATTATTTTAGATTATCTTATATACTATTTTTAATAAATTTTCATTTAATAATTTTACTTATATTTATTATCTTAGTAAATGAAAGAATTTAAATTTTATATAATAATTCTAAAAAGAAGGTTTTAAAGAAAATGGAACAAACATTAGCTTCACATAATTTAGGGAATGATTCAGATTCTATTAAAAAATCATTATTTACTAATAATGATTATTTTTCCATCACTACATTATATTCTAAATCTCAAGGTTATGTTTCAGGTAATAAAAATCTTTTTGCAAACATGGATTATACTCCCTTAACTAAATTTATTCTTAATGAAAGTCTTAAAGGTACTCCTTTAATTAAATTAGGTCATGGAGATTTAAAAGTAATGATTCTTGCAGGAGTTCATGGTAATGAATTGCCTCCTCAAAATGCTGCTTTAATGTTGGTTAATAAATTGCGGAATCTTAATTTAAATGGAACAGTTTATATTATTCCATTCGCAGCACCTGAAGCAACAATGTATAATATTAGAAATTATAATGGTCAAGATATTAACCGGACTAGTATGATTAAAGGATCTTTAGGTAATTTAATAATTGATAAGATTAAAGATTTAGGAATTAGTTATGTTGCAGATTTCCATTCTACTGCTCCTAATGCTAATCCTGGTAAAGAGGGTGTTTTTTGCACAATTAAACCTTCTCCTAAAAGTTTTGATATAGCTTCATTTATTAGTGAAGATACTAATTCTTCTATAATTAATTATAATAATGCAGGGGCTATGTTTAAAGGTGCTATTGAAGATGAATGTAATTTAATAGGTATTCCGGCTGTTACTTGTGAAGTAATATCTACTATAGGTTATCTTAGTTTAGGTTCTACAAAGAGATCTTTAAATCAGATGATTAGTTTTTTAAAATATTGTAATATTCTTTAAAAGTAATTCTATTTTTAATTATTTTTCAAATGCTTACATAATTGTTATTTATATAATAATAGTAAAATTCACTTATAAAAAGGTGATAAATTATTTCTTCATATAAAGCTCATACATTATTTGGATTAGTACTTTCTTTATTATATTTTCAAAACCCATTAGCTATAGCTTTAGTAATTTTAGGTGCTAACTTTTCAGATTTTGATCATGATTTTAAAAGAAAAAATGTCTTTTATTTAATGTTAATTGGTTTAATATTAACTATTGTAATGTATGCTTTTGATTTTCCTTATTATATTGGGTTAATTTTAATTTTATTAAGTTTAATATTTCTTTTATCAAGTCATAGAGGATTTACACATTCTATTTTTGGAATATTAGTTTTATCTATACTTATATCTTCTATTGTTATTTGTGGGATGAATTTTATTATTTATTTCAGTATGTTTTCAAATTATATTACTTTTAAATTAGCTTTAGTTTTAATGATTATTTTATTAAGTGTTTTTGTTTTAAATAAAAGGGTTTTACCATTTTTTTTAGCTTTATTGATTTTAGGTTTATTATTTATTCCATGTACTAAGATTAGTAATGTTTTGATTTTTATTTCTTTAATTTTAGGATTTTTAAGTCATTTAATATTAGATTCCTTTTCTGCTTCTGGAATAAGATTATTTAGGCCTTTTAGTAATCGTAAAGTTTATAAAAAATTTGGTATTACTTTAAGTATTCTGTTAATTATTTTATCTATTCCTCATTTGATTAATTTAAGCCATTTATTATTCTAAAAAAACTGTTTAATATAATTCGTTTATATAATCTTTTTTCTTGTTTTAACTTATTTTTTATCATTTTTTAAGTTTTTTGATTTATAAGTTTTTATTATTAATGTTTTTAAACTTTTTTTATTAGTATTTTAATGATTTTAAGTGTTTTAATTCTTTTTTTTTGGAGCTTATTATCGAAACATTTATAATAAATAATCATGATAAATAGTATTAATATATTAGGAAAATTTTTATAATACTAATTTTTCTAAAAAAATATTATTATTTAATAAAAATGTTTAAAAAAAATAGAGGATAATGGAGCTTTAATTCAATGTTTTTAACTAGAATTTATTATGCAATAGCTTACTTTTTTGTTTTAATATGGGAAATAATAAAAGCGGTTTTTGATGTAACTCTTCGTACATTAAAAGATGGAGAATATGATCCAATAATAGTTAATATTGAAACAGTACTTAAAAGACCTGTAGCTCAAACAATATTAGCTAATAGTATAACTTTAACTCCTGGAACTTTAACTGTAGATTTAGATTCAGAAGCACAAGTTTTAAAAGTAGCTATTATTAGTCCAAGAGAAAAAGAGGATATTATTCCATTTGAACCATATATTAAAGGAATGTTAGAATAAAGAAGAATTTTATATGGAAAAATCCTCTTTTTTCAAATTTATATAAAATAAAAATTTTTATTTAAATCATTATTAAAACTAAGTAAAAAAAAATGTGATAGTGATGGATATATTACTAATTTCAAAGATTTTCTTATTAATTGCCTTTTGTATTTTCACATTGGCAGCTTTAAGATTGGCTACTCATAAATCAACAACTATGGGTATAGTTGGAGTGGATGCTATAACAGTTTCTGTTTCAGTTATTCTTGTAGGTTTAGGTGGAATTTATGGGATTGGATTTTTTAGAGATATAGCTTTAGCTTTAGTTCTTTTAGGAATAGTTGGTACTATAGCTTTTGCAACTGTCAATAGAGGGGATTAAAAATGATTACACCATCTATTCTAAACTTGATACAATCTATATTGCTCATTATTGTAGCTATCATTACTATTATTGTTAGTATTGGTATTTTAAGATTGGATAAAGACATGGATAATGTAGTTTATGCAAGAATCCATATATTGGGTGTAATTGATATTGCAGCAGTAATTGCTTTTATATGTTTAGGAGATCCTTTATTAGGAGTATTATATTTCATTTTAGCTCCATTTGCAGCACATGCTATGGCTAATGGATATTTCCATGGTGAAGATGAAAAAAATAATAAAAACTTAGTTGAAGGTAATGAAAAGAAAGATGATAAAAAAGATTTTACTGAAGAGATAGAATCAACAGGTTTCTATAAAAATGCGAATGAATTCAAAGAATTTGATGATTCTGAAGATAAAATTTCAATTTCTACTCTAAAGATTACTGAGGATGAATAATTATGATTGAGTACGTAATAATGGTTATCATAGTATTAGGTGCTATAATTACCTTAATGCAAAAAGATTTACTCAAAGCAGCTGTTGTTAGTGGAATAACTGGATTATGTGTAGCTTTCTTATATGAAATTTTATTAGCTCCAGATGTTGCTTTAACCCAAGCTATTGTAGGAGCAGCTATTGTACCTGCATTTATAGCATTAGCAGTGAAAAAAACTAAAAGGACTGATGACTAATGATTATGGATGTTCAATTAGCATCATTATTTACTTCAGGTGCTTTAATCGTTATAGGTCTTTATGCAGCAATATTTTTAGATAATATAATTAAAAAGATTATAGGTTTAAGTTTTATAGAAGAGGGAGTCAACCTATTCCTTGTTGCTTTAGGTTATAAATTAGGTGGAATAGTTCCAATTTTCTTACCTGGAATGACTAAAAGTTCATTCTATGCAAATTCTGCTTATCCTTTACCTCAAGCTTTAGTTTTAACAAGTATTGTTATTGGGGCAAGTACATTAGCTGTAATGCTTGCATTAGTTATGGTATTATATAAAAAGCATCACACTTTAAGTACAAAAGCTATGTTAGGTGAAGATCATGAATGAATTAATTCCTTTAATAGTAATAATACCATTAATTTGTGCTTTATTATTAAATTTACTTCATGGAAAAAATAGAATATCCCGAATAATGGCTTTAATTGTTGCAATTATAATTCCAATAATAGCTTTAGTTGCTTCAAATGGTTTACATTTCTTTGGAGGTCATGCACCATTAACATTTAATCCTTCATTGTTAGAATCTTTACCTGCAAGTTTACTTAGTTCACGGGTCATTCTTTTCCATCCAGCTATTACATATAGTTTAGCAGGTTTAGAAAAAATATTCATTTTCATTCTTGGAATTGTAATCTTCTTAGCTTTATTCACATATTTCAATAAATATAAAAAAGTATCTGGACCTTACTTATTCCTAATATTTATGGGAACAGCTGCAGTAAGTGCAATGTTATTAAGTGATGATATTTTTAACATGTACATATTTTTTGAAATAGCAGCATTAACACAAACAGGTATTATACTAGCCTCAAACACTGAAGGCAGTACGGAAACTGCATTAAAATATATGATTTTAGGATCAATTGGAGGACCTATACTACTTTTAGGTATAGGATTTGTTTTAGGTGTAATTGGTAGTGTAAACATAACAGATATTGTTTATGCAATTCACACTGGTTATGTAAATCCTTACTCTCCAGCATTAATAATTGGTTTTGCTATGATCTTTTTCGGTTGGTTATATGCATCCGGATTACCTCCATTCAACACAATAAAATCATTAATATACAGTAAAGGTACTCCAGAATCATCAGCAATACTTACAACTTTTTCAGTATTAACAATGATTGCATTCGGATTAGTAATGTTTAGAATATTTGGATATTTATCTGTATATAAAATAACTATAATGTTATTCGCCCTACTTGCTATGGTGCTAGGTGTATCTATGGCAGTTGTTCAAACAGATTATAGAAAAATGTTAGGGTTTTTAGCAGTAGGTGAATTAGGTTTTATTGCTATTGGATTTGGTATAGGAACTAAATTATCTATGACTGCAGGGCTTTTCCAAGCTTTTAATGATATAGTGATTACTTCCTTATTATTTATTGGATTTGGTATAGTTTATTACTTAACTGGTACATCTGATACTCGTAAATTAGGAGGATTAATTTCATTAAACCCTAAAGTTAGTATAATGATATTACTTGGAGGTTTAGCATTAGCTGGTGTTCCTCCATTTAACGGATTCCAATCTAAATTAATGTTAGTTCAATCTGCATTAAATGCAGGATTCCCAGAAATAGCTATTATAATTGTTTTAGTTAGTATAGTGGTCTTTATGACATTTGTTAAAGCATTCCATTCAATTTATTTAAAACCTAAACCTAAAGATTTAGGTTTTGTTCATAAAGAAGTTCCAAGTTTAGCAATAGTGTCTATAGCTATATTATTAATAATATGTCTTGTAATAGGTCTTGATCCTAATTTAATAACATATAGCTTTGGACAATATTTAGGGGGCTTGATATAAGATGGCATTTTATGATTTATTATTAGATTCTCTTAAGGAAGTTAAAGGAAAAATTAAGAAAGATCCTTTAACTAGTGATAATGTTTCAGGAGCTACTGCAGGAGAATTAACTGTTATATCAGTAACTTTACTTGCAGCATTATTACTTACTCGTGTAAATTTACTTATTTCAATGGTTATTGTTTTAATTTTAGCTGTTGCATTAGTTACTAATTTACCTTTAATCCCTAAAGTTATTAAGGAAGAAAATAATTCATTGGATACAATGCTGTTTTATGTTATTTTAACATTAGGAATTGTGGTTTGTCTTATTTATTGGGGTGTAGGCTATGTATGATAATATTAAAGAATTAATATTAGCAATTGTTACTGCTTTATTTGGTGTAACTTTATTCGATGCTTTATTTAATTTAAAAAGTATCATTGCTCCAGGAATCAGTTTAATTTACAATGCTTTAGGTCCTAATATCGCTCCAAACATGGTTACTAATATAGTATTTGATTGGAGAGGTTATGATACTTTAGGTGAAGCATTAATTCTTGTTTCAGCTGTTTTAATTGTCTTATTAATATTTGGAAGAGGAAAATTAAAAGGTGATGAACAATGAGTGAAGGAAGTACAGTATTAAAATTACTAGCTTTTCCAATTTCAATCTTCACAATATGTTTAGGAGTAAACACTATTTTAGGTGGACATATTACACCGGGTGGTGGTTTCCAAGGTGGAGCTATGATTGCTGGGGGAGTTATTTTAAGTCTCTTTGTTTATGGTTATGATAGAATCCCTGTAGATTTCTCTCATGATTTCGTTTCAGCAGTTGAAAGTTTTGGAGCTTTAGCATATATTGGTTTAGGATTAGTAGGTTTAATATTTGCAGGTTCATTCTTGTATAATATTGGTTTTGATGCTTATAATCTTGTTCCAAATCTCGTACAAACTATTTTCCATTATCCTGATGTGACTAATGCTGGAATAATCCCATACTTAAATATTGTTGTTGGTTTAAAAGTTATGGTTGGTTTATCTGCTATTGCAATTGCATTTTATCAATTTAAAAGTTTTGAAGAAGAAGGGGATGAAGAATGATAGTTATAGGACCAATTTTATTTGGATTAATAATCGGTTTAGTAATAGGTTCTAGAATTAGAACTGATGCTAAAGTTAATATTGGATTAACTGGAGGATCTATTCTCTTATTATTCATTGTTGCTATATTAATGGCATGGCAATTAGGAAATTTCCCATATTATTCTGATTTTCCTGTTGCAACTGGATTCGTATCAGCATTTATAGGTCTTATATTAGGTAAATTCCTATTTGGGAGATCTAAAGAAAATAGTTAAAAAAAGTTGATTATTTTTATATTATCAAGAAAAGGATTTTTGATTTTATAAAAAAATAATTTCAAATATTATAATAATAAAATTTATAAAAAGAAAAGTTTTAAAAAAAATAAAATTAGATTGGAAGTAAAAATCATGTATGTAACAACTAATAAATGTGAAAGTCGAGCAGAGTGTATTAAAAAGTGCCCGACAGAAGCTATTAGGTTAATTAAAGGAAATGCTTTTAGCTGTATTACATGTGGGACATGTCATGATGTCTGCCCTAATAATGCTATTTTCAAAAATAGTTATGGGGGTTATGTTGTAGATAGGGCTAAATGTAATGGTTGCGGAATATGTGAATATTCTTGTCCTGTTGAAAGTATACATATTGAAGATGGTGTTGTTAAAGGTATTTGTTCAATGTGCGGTTTATGTGGGGATGTTTGTGAATCAAGAATTGATGCATCTAATTTAATTGATGAAAACCGTTTAAGTTTTTTAAATTCTTTAAAATTAGCAATGCCTAATGTTTCTGATGTTAATGTACCTATTCAATCTAATAAAAGTGATAAAGAATTTGCTTCTAGAATTTGTATGGATACTGATTATGATAAATGTACTTTATGTGGTAGATGTGAATATTACTGTCCAACAAATGCTATAAATGTTACAGTACAACAACAAGGTATATGTACAGAATGTAAGGTTTGTGAAGATGTTTGTCCTACAGGGGCTATTAAAAATGGTATTGTTGATCCATCTATCTGTACTTTGTGTTTAAATTGTTTAAATAATTGTCCAAGTAATTCAATTAGTATAGATGATTTTAAAGTTAATATTATTAAATTGAATCAAAAAATTAATGGTTCTATTATTTCATGTTTAAATTGTGGTTTATGTGCTGATAATAATGAAAATGGTTCCTTGAAAAAGGTTGATGGAAATTTAAGATATGATCCATCATTAGATGTTTTATCTGATTCATCAGTTGAAAATCATCAGTTAATGATAGCTGATTGTCCAGTTTCATCTTTACATGAGACAAGTGATTATAAACTAGAAGGATATTGTGTGTCTTGTGGAAAGTGTGTTGAAGTTTGTCAAAATGATGCACGTAAAGCTTCAGTTATAGAATGGGATGGTAAGGTTTCAGAAGATTGTATTTCTTGTGGAATATGTGTTGAAGTATGTCCAAAAGATGCGATTACCTTAAAAAGAGGAACTATTGAAGTTGATTTAGATAAATGTATAATGTGTGAAACTTGTGGAATTCATTGTCCAAAAGATGCTATTCCTAAGCGAACAACAGTTAAAAAAGAAATAGCTGATGGATTTAATATGATTGATCAACAATTATGTATTAATTGTGGTTTGTGTCAAGATATTTGTCCTGAAGATGCTATTATAGAAAAAGATGGTCATTTAGTTGTTAAAGATGATGATTGTATTTATTGTGGGGCATGTATGCATGTTTGCCCATCAAATGCTTTCCTCTTTGAAAGAAAATTCAAGGATGCTAAATAGTCCAGTACTAGGTGGAGTTTAAATGAAAGATTTACTTAAAGTATTCTTAGAAGGAGCTTACGGAAATATAAAGAAAATACTTTTTGCTTCAGATAGAGTAACTGATATGGATATGAGAAATGCTATCCTAAATGGTGAAGTAAAACCTACAGAAAAAGTATCTAAAGCTTGTATTGGATGTGGTGGTTGTGCAAATGTTTGTCCAACTGATGCTATAACTATGAAACCATTAAAAGAACCTGTTAAGTTAGCTGAAGGATGGATTGTTACTGAAGTTCCAGAATTAAATCAAGAAAAATGTGTTGTTTGTTATTGGTGTCATGATTTTTGTCCAGTATATGCCTTATATGGGGAAGCTGGTGCTATACATCCTAATAATGTTGGTGAAAATGTTATTGATGTTGAAAATCTTATTAAAGAACCTTTTAAAATTCCAGCAGATAAACTTGCATTTATAGCACAATACATGTCTGATAAGTCTGTATTAGACAATCTTAAAAATAATAATTCTAAAAAAGAGGATAAAGAGGAGATAGAATGAGTCTTAAATCTTTTTCACGATCAAAATCTATTCATTTGATGTTATGTTATACTGGTGGATGTAATGGTTGTGATATTGAAATTGTGAATTGTGTTTTATCACCAAGATTTGATTTAGAACAGTATAATGTATTTTTAACTTGGAATCCTCGTGAAGCTGATATATTAGTAGTTACAGGTCCTGTTACACATCATAATAGGAAACCTTTAGAAGAAATTTATGCTGCAGTTCCTGAACCTAAACTTGTTGTAGCTGCAGGTAGTTGTGCATTGATGGGTGGAGTTTATAAAAATATTCATGGTGATATTCCTTCTGAAGAAATTGATGGTCCAGTTGAAAATATAATTCCTGTAGATGCTAAAGTTCCAGGTTGTGCCTGCAGACCTCAAGATGTTATTGCAGGAGTGGTGTCAGTTCTACCTCAATTGTTAGATGCTGATTAAAAAAAATAAGATTAATGTTTATAAAAATTTTAATAATTCAAAAATTTAAGATGATTTAAAAATAAGGTGTGAGATAATGGAAGAGAAAAGAGCTAAAAAGGAGGAAGTAATAGAAACTGAAATCCAAATGGGTACAGTTCATCCTGCTGCTTTAGAACCTTATAGAGTTAGATTTTTTGTGGAAGATGAAATTATTAAAGATGCTGAAATAACTGTTGGTGTTAATCATCGTGGTGTTGAACGTATTATGGAAGGTCTTCCTGTAGAAAAAGCTAATGCTCTTACTGAAAAAATTTGTGGAATTTGTTCTAATTCACATGTCTGGAATTCTGTTAGAACTGCTGAGAAGGGATTAGAAGTTGATGTTCCAGATAGGGCAGTTTATATTAGAGTTATTATGGGGGAATTAGAAAGATTACATAGTCACTTCCTTTATCTTGCTCATGGTTGTGAAGTTTTAGGTCATGAAACCTTTTCTATGAGAGTTTTCTATATGAGAGAAACTATTATGGAACTTTTAAGCATGATTGGTGGAAATCGTGTTCAGTATGGTTGTGCTATTATAGGTGGTGTGAGACCTAGATGTGAACTTGATGATAATCGTATACAAAGATTGATTGATGGGATGAATAAAACAGAAGAAGCTCTCACAAATTTTGCTGATAGATTCCTTCATGATACTATGGTTATGTCAAGAATCACTGGTGTTGGTGTTCTTCCTCAAGAGCAAGCTATTAAACTTGCAGTTTCTGGACCAACTCTTAGGGCTACTGGTGTTAAATCTGATTTAAGAACTGGTATGTATGAGTATGAGAATTTTGATTATGATCTTATAACTCAACCTGATGGTGATGTTAAATCTAATCTTTTAATGAGAGTTTTAGAGTCTTTTGAATCTATTAAAATTATTCGTCAAGCTGTTAAAAATCTTCCTTCTGGTCCTATTTCTAATAGGTCTTGGGAAATGTTTGATTGTGATATTATTGAATCTCATATTGAAGTTCCACGTGGAGATTTATATGATTCTTTTGCAATTGAAGATGGGAGAATTAGAAGTTGTTTAATTAGAACTCCTAGTTTAGCTAATATTGGTGCTATGCAATATGCATGTATTGGTGATTCTATTACTGATGGTCAATTATGTATAGTTCAATGTGATCCATGTTTCACTTGTACTGATCGTGCTGTAGAAATTATTCAACTTGATAAAAATGATAAAAAAATGATGAGGAAATAGGAAAATGTCATTCATTCCAATTATATATTCAGTTTTAGCAGTGTTAGGTACTTTGGTTGTTGCTGTGTTTGTAGGGACTCTTCTTCCTGGTTTTGAAAGAAAGTATGTTCAAGCTAGAATTCAGCAAAGAATTGGGCCAAATTTTGCTAGTCCAGGTTTATTTTCAACTATTAAATTCTTTTTTAAGAAAAATTTGAAAATTAATTCACCTGTTCCTAGTTTATATAAGGCTTTACCAATTGTTTGTTTCATTGCAGTGTTTTTATTGTTTTTAACTTTAACTCCACAAAATTATCAATTTTTAGCTTTTGCTAGTTTGATTGCTATTGTTGGATTTTTAAAGATTGATGAAATTTGTTATGTTTTAATGGGTTCTTTGTCTAAGTCTGTTATGTCTGGTAATATGCCTTTCCCAGATCATGCTAAAGGTGGAGCTAGAACTGATACTAATGTAAGTTTTTTAGAAGATATAAGTTCTAATAGATCTTTAAGAATGATTGCTTTTGGTTCTTTTCCATTGTATTTATCCTTATTTGTTCCAGTAGTTTTATCTGGTAGTATTTATCTTAATGATATAGTGACTATGCAACAAATTTCTGGCCCATTCTTATTTACTGTTCCAGGGTTTATTGGTGCTATAGTCTTTTTGATTGGTTATATTATCTTATTAAATGAGTATCCTTTTAATATTGTTCATGCTGAAGCTGATGTTATTCAAGGACCGTATATGGAATTTGCTGCTGATTCAAGAGCTTTTATTTATTTAACTAAAGGATTTTTAATGTTTGCTCTAGCTAGTATTTTTTGTGTATTATTTTTAGGTATTACACCTAATATTTTATCTTGGGGTATTCTTGTTAATATTGTGGTTGCTTTTATTTTCCCTGTTATTGTTGGGATTTTAAGTGCATTCTCTCCAGTATTTACTTTTAGACAATTTTATCCAGTTGTTATTGCTAGCTCTTTACTTGGAGTTTTAGCTATTGTTGTAGGAATGTTTTAATATTTATTATTTTATTTAGGTGACTTTGAATGAAAATTGTTATGAGACCTTATCATATGTTAAGTCTTGGGGGATATATTGTTGAAACACATTTCCCTTATAGGAATCTTATAATTGTTAATAAAACTGCTGAACCTATTAAAATTGAGGTCCCTGTTTTAGAGGAAAGTTGGATTGATGAACATAGGGCTTTAGGTTTAGAAGTTATTCCTGTTAGGGATGAAGATAATTATTTGGCTATGTTTAAAAAGGCACATGCTGATTTAGACAAGTTTATGGAAAAAGTGGATATTGACGTTGAGTTAATTTAAATAATTTTTTTCCTTTCTT
>NZ_DAZC01000036.1:39753-60380 GCF_002508845.1 Methanobrevibacter sp. UBA417 | reverse complement strand
TAGTGATTTAAAATGACAGATTTAGCTTTAAGTATTCAAACTTTAGAAAAAAAAGGTGTTCTTGACGATATTACTGAAATTTTTTCTTCACATAATCTGAATATTTCATATGCTCATATTTATATTGAGAAAAATGATTATGGTTCTATTAATGTGGAATTGGAAAATGTTGAGAATGTTGATGAATTACTTGATGATTTGAATAATTCTCCTTTAGTTAAAAAGGTTGAAGTAAGAGGATCCTTGATGGATGTTTATGGTAAACGTATTTTAATTTTTGGTGGGGGTGCTCAAGTTTCTCAAGTTGCTTTAGGTGCTATTACTGAAGCGGATCGTCATAACATTCGTGGTGAAAGAATTAGTGTGGATACTATTCCTTTAGTTGGTGAAGATAATATTTCTGAAGCGGTAGATGCTTTATCTATTACTCCTAGGGTTAATGCTTTAGTTTTAGCTGGTTCTTTGATGGGTGGTGAAATAACTAAGGCCGTTCGTAGGGTTAAGAAAGAGTTTGGTTTGTTAGTTATTAGCCTTAATATGCCAGGGAGTGCTGCTAAAGAAGCTGATTTAATTGTAACTGACCCTATACAAGCGGGGGTTATGGCTGTTATGGCTGTTGCTAATACTGCTGTTTTCGATGTTGATAAATTAGATAATAAAAAGTTCTAATTTTTTTTTAAATTTTTCATTTTTGTACTGTTTTTGATTTTGATAAATTAGATAGTAGTAAGTTCTAATTTTTTTTAAATTTTTCATTTCAAACGAGTTTTTCATTCAATTTTTCTTTTCATTAAAAACAATAAACCATAAATTAAAATACTCACAATATAATTAACTACTATTTTTATTAAACTTATCTTTAAAATTCTATAAGCACTAAACTATAATTCTTAATAAATATCAGCGTACCCTACATCAAGCACAAAAATAACTTATAAAAATTTTTCACAGAATCTTTTTCTGTAATTTCTCGATAAAATTTACAAGGATTACCAAACGCCACACAATTTGGAGGAATATCTTTAATTACAACACTTCCAGCACCAATAACAGCACCCTCTCCAATAGTAACATCACCTACAACAGTAGTATTCCCACCAATCCATACATTGTCTTCAATATTAATTTTAGTACCATACTCTAAATTAACAATTTTTCCATCTTTTTCAAACATTCTCTCAGAAGATGGAAGGGGATGACTACCAGCAAGTAAACTAACATTAGGAGCTATCATTACTCTATCTCCAATATTTACTTCCCCATCATCTAAGATTGTTAAATTAAAATTAGCATAGAAATTATCTCCAATAAATATGTTTTTCCCATAATTGAATTGGATAGGTCCCTGCATATAAAAATCTTCTCCAACAGAACCTAAAATTTCTTCTAAAATTTCATATCTTCTATCATCCTGATCATCTAAGGAATTGTATTCTTGACATAAGTTATGAGTTCTATGTCTAATTTCCCCTAAGTCCGGAGTTCTAGGATAATATAATTTTCCTGCTAGTGTTTCTTTATCTTTCATAAAAATCACAAAAATTTCCTTTCAAAAACATCTTAATACTTTTACTATAATTAGCTAAAAAAAAATAGGTTTGTATTGTTAAAAAAATATAAAAAAAATAGTAAAATAAAAATTTTTATTCAACAGGACTCTTTTCTAACTTAATAAATTCATCTAAAGCTTCTCTAGTTGTACCTACAACAATACGATACCAAGAGTTCTCACCCTCAGTTGAAACCTTTTCAACTTTTCCACGAGCAATAACCTTTTCACCTTCTAAAACTTCACCAGCATAAGTATGGGTGAAACTAGCTAAACCAGTAATATTAACATCAACACCATCAATAAGTTCAACATTATCAATATCATATACTGCAGGATTATCAAAAGATTCTAAAGCATTAGTAATAGTACAAGTAATAGTAGATTTTCCTAATGGTTCAAAAACCGTATCTCCATAATAACCACTAATTTCATCATAATTACGAGTAGCTAAAATATCGAATAAAGTACCATCAATAACTCCACGATTACTTTTACGATTCTCATACCAACAAAATTCATCTTTACTTAAACTATCATCTTTAATACGTTTCTTAAAAACCCGTTGGAAGAAATCATTCCCAATACTATTTAAAGTAACCTTCTTACCTAAATCAGGAATTTCAACTTCTTGATCCTTATTTTTCTTATAAGCTTCAACAGCTTTTCTATGATTTCCAAGACCATACACAACAAAATCTAAATCAGAAGTACCTTTTTTTTGTAAATTAGGACAAATTGAACCAGAAATTCCTAAATTATCATAACTTATTCCAGCTTCATAATGGAAAAAATCAGATAAATCAATTAATTTATAATATAATTTCTCTTCATCACTTAAAGAATCAATGTCTTTATCTTTAAATTTAGGAACATATTCTTCTCTAATTTCTCTTAACCTTTCTTCAGGTTTTATAATTTCAGCAACTTTATCTAATGGTACTCCCATCATATCTTCAACTTTAGTCACATCATCATAAAAAAGATATTCTGGAAAATTTTCTTTTAAAAAACTATATGCTCCTTTAGAATCTACTTTAGAATAATGTTTACCATTTTTTTCACGATCACCATTAGGGTCGGGAATGTATCTTAAAAAACTAATAAAACGGTTAGTAGGATGCACATAATTTGTTGAAGCAAAAAATAGGTCATCTGTAGTATGTATAAAATCTCTTGTTCTAACTTTCATATCCATTTTTATTTAAGCCCCAAAAATTTTTTTATTATTAATTAAATATTATATTTAATTTATAATTCTTGTAAGTTAAAAATTTTTACTAATTAATATAAATATAATATAATTATTATATTTAAAAAAAATTTTTTAAAATAATATAGGATACTATAAACTATGTCTATATAAAAAAAATTGAAAAAAAGATTTAAAAAAAAAATGGTTTGAAAAAAATTTTAATTGGTGGTTTAAAAAAAATTTTTAAGTTTTTTTTAATAAATTAAATAATATTATGTAATAGATATATACTTTTTTTTAAGCTAAAATTGGTGCTGTAACTGTAGTTAAATATGCTCTTGGATTGTAAGATTTATCTCTTCCAGTAACACCATCATAATCTGCATCACAATTAGAACATGTGAGTTCGCTTTCGTATACTCCTTTAGGGTTAATTGTTAATGTGTTATAATGATGACATAAAGGACAATAATTAACGAAAGTTGTTATGAACCATTTATATGCATATCCACTATGACCAACTGAAGGTTTAGCTTTAATTGTTATTGTTGGAAGTTCTTCTTCACTGGAATTTCCAGTAGAACTTTCATTATCAGTACTTGTTTCACTATTATTTGTTTCTTCTATATTTATAATATTAGAATTTATTGCACTACCATAATGATCAGAATTAAAACTATAGGTAACATTATAATTTCCAGCTGCTAAGTTAATTGCTAATTTAGCAATACCGTTAATATCAGTAATAACTTGATATGTTTTACTTAATGAACCTTTACTTAAAGTAATGTTAACTATCTGATTTACTAATGCATTTCCATACATATCTGTTAAATTAACAGTGTAACTTGAACCACTTCCAGTAGTTGTGGCTAAATCATTTCCAGATAAAGTAATTGGTATTTTTACTTTAATAGGACTAGTTCCATTAATTTCAGAGAAACTATAAGTTGAACTATAATTTCCAGGGTAAAGATTTATTTGAAGTCTTGCAACTCCTTCAATATCAGTTGTTGCCCAGTAAATTTTACTTGCACCATCTGAGAATCTTGTTAAATTAATTGCAACATGTTGTCCAATAATTGGGGTACCATCATCATGGGTTAAGGTTATAGTTAAATTTTCACCTTTTCCATAAGTTGTAGTTAATCCGTTTGAAGAAATGGTCATGTTTAATTTTTTAACAGTGTCATTTACAGTGTTTGATAATTTACTTTCATTATCTGCTGTTTGACTTAGAACATTACTGTTTGTTTTGCTTTCTATAGTTTGATTACTAATTACTTGATTTTTCACATTTTCAGAAGATACTTGTGAAATGTTTGAATTCTCACTATTTATATCTCCGGAATCAGTATTTGATAAAATTGTATTTGTATTATTTATATCACTTACATTAGTGGCTGCACATGCACTTAAACTTATAAAGAATAGGCATAGGCTTGCTATGATTAATGCTTTTTTTTGTAACGAAATTTTTTCACCTCAATTTTGTCACTAAATATTGAATCAAATGTTCTAAAATAAAAAATGATTAAGGATCTCATTTCTTTATTAAATGAAATAGGAAAAAAGTTTTCTTATTTTTTATTTTTTTTTCCAAGAATCTTTTTTTTATTATAATGAAATATTTTAATTTTGTATTCACAGATATTTTTTTAAATTTTCCAAGTTTGGTGTGAATGAAAATATTTATGAGAACATAATTCGCATAGTGCGCTTAACTAATCCATTAATATTTTTTACTTATAAACCTTTGTTTTTAAAAATTAAGTATTAATTGGTGTTATTTTACTTAAAACATTTATAATTGGTGAAAACTTAATTAAATTAACTTTTTTAACTATATTTTACTTAAAATTTTTTTTGATTTACTAAATTTTATTGAAAATTTATTAGATGCTTTGTGACTCTATTATAGTAAATATCAATTATTTATAAGGTAATGGTTTAAATCTTATTAATTTATCCTTTTTTAATTATATTATAATGATTTCTCATGTTTTTATAATGAAATATACTAATCTTATCCTTTTTTAATTTGGATTCATTGGTGGGCATTCTATCAAATTAAATTCTTTTATACTTTTGTAAGTCATTTTAATTTGTTTTTCAATATTAAATTTTTTAATATATTCTAAAGATTATTGTTGGATTGGGGTCTAAAAGAGTGGAAAATTGTTTTTTTTATTAGTTATTAAGATTTTTAAGCTAAGCAAAATTGTACATGAATAATCATGTTAAATACATTTTTTTAATTATTCCAATTTAAGCTAAATTATTAAATTTAATTAATCTTTGTAAAATCTTAATTTTTAATAGTTAGCTCTTTTAAATTAAAATTTAATTAATATTGGTTTTCAATATATCTTAAATGATCTTGTACTATTTTCAAATTGTTCCTATCCTTTTTTTAATGATTTTTTATTTCGGATAAAAATTGGAAATAACTTATGTATTGTTCTAAAAAAGTACATTTTCTTAAAGTATAAATTATTATACTTTATAGAACAGAATTTATTATTATAAATAAAATAATTTTTAGATGTTGAGGTTATAATGGAAATTACAAATAAACATATTGAAAAAAAGTTTGCATATGATGGAAGTCAAATTAATCCTTCATGGGCTTTTAAAACATTTGGTGTTAAAGGCTCTTCTATTATTACTTGGAGAGGTGCAATGAATATTACACCTAATAATATGAAAGATTTTGCTGATGTTGGATTAGAAATTAAAGGAAATGAAATGGTTCATTTTATGAGTGAATTTTTTGATATTCAACCAGCTAATATTAGAATGGCTTATATGCGCCAACGATTATTAGTTCTTATATTTAAAGAAGAATTAGCTAAAATGGGTGTTAAATCTACTCGTGATGGTGATGATATTTTTGTTGATGATGCTAAATTAACTGTTTCTATTGCTAGTGTATCTATTAGTTCAATGAAAATACATTTTGCTTTTAATATTAAGGATGAGGGAACACCTGATGTTCTTGAAACAATTGGAATTTTTGAACTTAAAAATGAAAATGGTGAATTAGTTTTTAATGAAGATAATTTACTTACTTTTGTAAATAATGTAGTTAATAGTTTTATTAAAGAGTTACAAACTATTGAATTAGATATTAGTAAAACTGATGTTTTATAAAAATTTTAATTTATTTTATGGAGATGATTTTATGAAGATTTTAATTAATGGGATTAATGCGAATTTAAGATTCTCATCTGCACATTTAATTCCATGTCATGAAACTTGTGGTTTTATTCATGGACATTCTTATTTTGTGGATGTTGAAATTGAAGGGGAAAGAGCTGGTGAATTTCAATTTGTTGTAGATTTTAAAGATGTTAAAAATTCTTTAAGAAGTATTTGTGATAGTTTAGATCATAGATTATTAGTTCCAGTTTTTAATAAGCATATTAGTTTTAAAGATATACCTGATAATGAGAAGAGTGTTGAAAAACTTCAAAAAGAGAAGAATTTACAGTTTAAGATAGGTGATAAGGGATATACTATTCCTACTGTGGATTGTGTTTTATTACCTTTACCTACTAGTTCTGCTGAAGATTTAGCTAAATTTTTTGCAGATAAGTTAAGTGAAGATCTTAAAGATAAAGGTTATGATAATTTATCTTCTCTTTCTGCATGTGTAAATGAAGGTATTGGTCAAGGAGCTTTATATCAAAAAGAATTTTAATTAAATTTATATTTTTATTATAATAACCTTTATTAATTTTAAAAATCTAAGGTTTAATGGTAGTTTAATTTTTATAAAAAAATTAATACTTAATTATTATATATTAATACAATTTATGTGATTTAAATGGATGCACCAATTATCGAGATATTTTCAAGCATACAAGGAGAAGGACTCTTAATTGGGGAACGACAAATATTTGTACGTTTCGCAGGTTGTAACTTAGACTGCACTTATTGTGACACTAAAAACAGTCAATCTGCTAATGTTGGAACTATAATGTCAGTTAATCAAGTTTTAGAAAAAATTGAAGAATTAAGTACTCCAGATTTAGGTTCTATATCTTATACTGGAGGAGAACCAATGTTACATGCAGATTTTATATCTGAAATCATTAAAAAAACAAAAACAAAATCTTTACTTGAAACAAACGGCACACTACCTAACGAATTAACTAAACTTGAAGATTTAGATTGGGCATCAATGGATATTAAATTACCTGAACATTTTGATAACACATGGTCTGATAATATTTTAGAAAATGAAATTTCATTTATAAAATTATTAATAGAACAAGATACAAAATTATATTGTAAGTTAGTTGTACTACCTTCCACAAAAATAAGTACTGTTGAAAAGGTTTTAAAACATATATCAAGTGAAATACCTGAACATATGGAAATACCTTTAATAATACAACCTGCAAGCCCCTTAGAATTATGGGAAGGTAACACAGATAAACTATTCCAGTTTTCTGAGGTTGCAGGGAAATATATGAAGGTGTACACTATCCCGCAAATCCATAAATTTCTAAATATAGAATAGTTTGAATAAAGAAAAAAGAAAAGAATATTATTTAATTCAATTTTTTTTATTTAAACAAGAACCCAAAATTATTAACCCTTGAGGTGTGAAATGATGAAAGATAACAAATCAACTATAAAAAATCCAATGAGTCGTGGAGATTCATTTGAACATAAAAAAGGTGCTGTAAAAGAAAAAAATAGTAAAGATGGAGATATTATGGCTCTAGCTAAAAAAGATGTAATATCAATCCCTCCAACTATGTCTATTCAAAAAGCATCTGAATTAATGATTGCTCATGGATTTAGACGATTACCAATAACTGACCCAGGTTCTGGAAAAATTTTAGGAATAGTTACAGCAATGGATATTTTAGATTTCCTCGGTGGAGGAAGTAAATTTAATATTATTGAAAAGAAACACAATGATAACTTTTTAGCAGCAATTAATGATCCTATAAGATCAATTATGACATCTGATGTTGTTACAATGAGTCATAAAGATTCTGTAACTGAAGCTGTTAAAGTAATGTTAGATCATAAAATAGGTTCCATACCTGTTCTTGATGATGAAGAAAAAATTGTCGGAATCATTACTGAAAGAGATTTCGCATTATCTATGGCAGGTCTTTTAACTGATGAAATAGTTCAAGATGTTATGATAACCGATGTGTTAACAACAACACCTGGAACTCCAATTGAAAGTTCTACTAAAATAATGGTTAGAAACAATTTAAGAAGAATCCCTGTAGTATCAGGTGATAAATTAGTAGGAATTATCACTTCCACAGATATTCTAAAATTCTTAGGTGATAAAGAAATGTTTTCAAACATGACTTCTAACAGTGGTTTAGATGTATTAAACATGAAAATCAGTGAAATCATGCAACCAAACATATCAATTATTGAACCTTTAACTCGCTTAGGTGATTTATGCGATTTATTCAAAGAAAAGAATATTGGTGGTGCTCCTGTAGTAAAAGATGATAAATTAGTAGGAATTATCACTGAAAGAGATATTTTAAACACTATATTAAAAGATTAAATATAAATATAATTTATAAAAAATTTTTAAATTATAATATAAACCTTAAATTTTTATTTAGAAGGAGTAATCTATAATGCAAATTAAAAATTTAATGTCTGAAAATCCAATAACAATTGATAAAAATAAGAATATATGTGATTGTTTAAGAATCATGTATAAAGATGATTTATCAAGAATTCCTGTAATAAAATCTGTAGAAGGAAATAAAAAAGAACTTGTTGGAATAATTTCAGAAAAAGATATAGCTAATAAATTAGGTTCATCCAAATATGCGGATGTAGCTATTTCTCATTTTCATGTATCCACAGTAATGGTTAAAGATGTTATTACTGTAGATGAAAATGCAGATTCAAATGAAGTTGCAAATATTTTACATGAAAATAATATTGGGGCATTACCTGTAATGTCTGATGATGAATTAGTAGGTATTGTAACTAAATCTGATTTCATTAATCTTTGTAAAGGTAAACCATTTGAAAAAATTTCAGTTAAAGATGCAATGACTCAGGATATAATATCCGTTGCAATTAATGATCGTTTAGTTCATGCAAGAAGAGTTATAATGGACTCTGGAATTGGTCGTTTACTTGTTAGTGAAGAACATGAACTTGCAGGTATAATTACTAGTAAGGATATTGCTAAGGCTTATGTTTCATTCAAAAAACATACACCAGAAAAACATCATCAAGCACAACTTAAAAACTTAGTTGTTGAAGATGTAATGAGTACTAATATCCAAAAAGTTTATGAAAACGATTCTATTTCTGAAGTAGCAGAAAAAATGTTAGAAACTGGATTTAATGGTTACCCTGTTTCTAATGAGGATAATGATGTTGTGGGTATTATAACCCAATCTGATTTATTAAAGATACTTATAGACTTAGAATCTCAATAGATAAAACACATAAAAATCTATTATAAAAAAATTTTTTCATATAAAAAGGGGAATTTTTCCCCTTAAAAAAATTTTTTTATAAATAAATACAATTTTAAAATACTTTTTTTTAAATACTTTTCTAAGAAAATCTTTTTTCATATTTTTATACTTAAAAAATCATAAAATTAAGTAAAATAATATAATTCTTAATTTATATAATAATAATTATTATTCACTATATTTTTTCATAAAAAACAATTATATAATTAATTTATAAAAAAGGGATTGAAATTTTTTGCAAAATAAAGTATCATTTTTAGGACCAAATGGAACTTTTACTCATGAAGCAGCATCATCAATTAGTGAAAATTTAATCAGTTACTGCAGTATACAATCAGTAATGGAATCAGTTGTTAATGGTGAATGTGATAAGGGAGTAGTTCCAATAGAAAATTCAATTGAAGGATCAGTTACACTAACCTTAGACTTATTAGTTCATAAATTCAATTTAATGATTGAAAATGAAATCATAATACCAATCAATCATAATCTCTTAGTAAATCCGGGTACTCAAATTGAAGATATAAGTGATGTTTACTCTCATTCACAAGCATTAGCACAATGTCAACCATTTCTTGAAAAATTAAATGTGAAAAAACATTTCACATTATCAACAGCAGCTGCAGCTAAAAAGGTTGAAGGACATAAAAATTATGCAGCTATAGGAACTTTAACCTCAGGAAAATTATATAATTTAAAACCTTTAGTTTCTAATGTTCAAGATAATGATACAAATCAAACTAGATTCATAATCTTATCAAAAAAAGATCATATTCCAACAGGGCATGATAAAACTTCAATAGTTTTCTCATTATATGATGATGCAAGTTCAGGGGCTTTGTATAAAGTTTTAAAAATATTTTCTAATAAAAATATTAATTTATCAAAAATCGAATCTCGCCCTTCAAAAGAAGGATTAGGAAGTTATATTTTCTTCATTGATTTAGAAGGGCATAGAAAAGATAAAAATATTTTTGACATTTTAAATGAAGTAAAAGAAAAAACTTCATTCTTTAAAATTTTAGGATCTTATCCTATTTATTAAAAATCTGTTTTTCACTCTTTTTAGAAAATTTTCTTTAGTTAATTTTATTAAATATAAAGTACAAATTTATTTAGTATAATGGAAAATTATTTAAAGAAATTTTGTTATGAAAAATAATAAAATTTTATAGTATAAAGATAAATTTTTAAAGCTTATTATTAAAAAAAATGGGGAGGGAAAAAGGGCATGAATCAAGATAAAGAAAAATTATTAATGATTTTAAATAATCTTGAACAAGATTATCGTTCTGGTAATATTTCTCAAGAAAAATATGATTATTTATCTGAACAGTATAATCGTAAACTTGAAGCTATTAATGTTTCAGAAAGAATAAGAACTATGCAAGGTCGACCAAATGATGATTCCTCAACCAACTCATTACAAGAATCTATTGATAAAGATAATGAAGAAGATCAAGAATTAATTGAAAAGTTCATTGTTAAAACTAATAAACCTAAGAAAAAGAGTAAGCCCTTAGGTAATGGTGCTATAATTGCTATTGCTACTTTATGTTTAATTGTGGCTTTTGGAACTGGTATTGGTTTTGGAGTTTTCAATTTTGATTTTAATGGTAATGCAGTGTCTATGTTTGGACAAGCTTCTATTTCTGATTCTGCTTTCCCTGTGGTGGTTGCAAACACTACCCCGAATACTACTAATATAACTAGTACTTCTGATAATTATAATCAAAGTAGTTATATAAGTTCAGATACTAGTGATTCTGATAGTAGTTCATCATCTTCTGATACTACAGATTCTGGAAGTACTGATGGTTCTAGTGATTCTGGTAGTTCTGGTTCTGGTGGATCTGATAGTGGAGGTTCTGGTTCTGGTGGATCTGATAGTGGAGGTTCTGGTTCTGGTGGATCTAATTCTAATGATGGTGGTTAACCGAAAATAAATTAAATTCTAAAAATTTTTTTTTAGGATAAAATTTTTTAGGAAAAATCATGGATATGTGTAATTTAGAAAACGAGGGATTATTTTTTTTTTAATGATTTAAGAAGATTAATGGTGACAATTATATGAAAAAATATTATTATTTTATAGGGATTTTAGTAGTGTTACTTGTTATATCTGTATCTGGTTGTATAGGGGATAATTCAAACAATACTAATTCAACTAGGGTTCAATCTTTAACAGAGAATGGTGTAACATTAGAATTCCCATCTACTTGGATTAAAGCAGATGCTCAGGATAATGCTTCTGTTCTTGCTGTTGCAGATCCAAATTCTAAAGATCAACAAGGGTTCAGTGATACTAATGTTAATGTTGAAAAGAAAGCTGTTTCTTCTTCATTAGAAACTGATTTTAATTCAACTTACACTCAATTATCAAAAAATTCAGATTACCAAATTTTATCTCAAGGTAATGTTACTGCAGGATCATATAAAGGTTTAGAATCAATTTACACTTCTAATGTTAATGGTACTACAAAGATGCACAAGGCTGTTTGGATTGAAAATGGGGATAATGTTTATGTAATTTTATGCAGTGCTCCTCAAAATAAATTTGATTCTCAAGCTCGTATCTTTGATTTTATTATAAGTAATTTTAAGTTTAGCTAAAAATAGTGTTAACTTTTAAAATTTTACTTTTTTTAAATTTTTTTTAATAATGAATTAATGGTGGTTATTTTTTTATGGATATTGTGTTATGTGTAACTGGTAGTGTTGCAGCTACTGAATCTATTAAGTTAGCTAGGGAATTTAAACGTCAAGGACATAATGTTAAGTGTTTCATGACTCAGGAAGCTACTAAAATTATTCATCCTAATGCGATGGAGTTTGCAAGTCGTGAAGGTGTTGTTTTAGATTTAACTGGTGATATTGAGCATGTTAAGTATGCTCAAGCTGATTTGATTCTTGTTGCTCCTGCTACTGCTAATACTATTAGTAAATTTGCTTGTAAGATTGCGGATAATGCTGTTAGTACTTTACTTATCACAGCTTTTGGACATAATACTCCTATTGTATTTGTTCCTTCTATGCATGATTCTATGTATGATGCTGTTTATCCGAATATTCTTAAATTAAAATCTGAAGGAATTAAATTTGTTAATCCTCGTATGGATGAGGGTAAAGCTAAATTCCCTTCTGTTGAGGATATTGTTTTAGAATCTCTTAGAACTATTAATTTAGATAAATTCAATAAAGGTGAAGATTCTAATAATATTGCAGGTAAAAAGGTTTTAATCAGTCTTGGTGGTACTTATGAAGCTATTGATCCTATTCGAGGTATAACTAATCGTTCTTCTGGTAAGATGGGTTTGGAATTAGCTAAACAAGCTTATATTCGTGGTGCTGATTTAAGTCTTTTAATGGCTCATGTTACAGTAAACATTCCTAAAGTTTTTAATGTTATTTACACTGAAAGCACTGAACTTATGAATAACACTACTATGAAACTTGTACCAGATTTTGATATTTTCATAGCTACTGCTGCAGTTTCAGATTTTGCACCTATTAAAGAGGAAAACTTTAAAATCTCTTCTGATTTTGATTTAACTCTTGATTTTAAACCTTTAAATAAGATTATTAAACATATTAAAGAAGTTAATCCTAATATCTTTTTAGTTGGTTTTAAAGCTGAGTATAATGTTTCTGAGGAGAAAATGATTGAATGTGCTCATAATCAAATTGATTTTGCAGGTACTGATTTAGTTGTTGCAAATGATGTTGGTCGTGAAGGTTGTGAATTTGGTTCTGATAATAATGAAGTTATCCTTGTTAATGATAATATTTTAAAATTTGCATTTTCATCTAAAAAAGAGTTAAGTATTCTTATCTTCAATGAGATTAATCGTTTAATTTAAAAAATTTTTTTTTATATACTTTCTATTTTTTTAATTATATTGTAGATTCTTATTTTTATTAGGGTTTCTAAATTTTTTAAATGATTTTTTTAAGTTTTGATTTCTTATTTTTTTGGATATCTATTTTTTATTATCCTAATGTTTTTATATTATTTTTAAACCCTAAAAAGTAATACTTTTTTACTTATAATCCCTTATTTTTTAATACTTAGAAATCTTAAGTAAAAATAGTGAATATCTGAAAAAATCATGTAATTAAATTATTTAAAATTAGTATTTTTAAAAAAGAAGCTTAATCCCTCGGAACTTACCAATGTGGAGTGTTTTTTTTGAGTGAACTTTTCCAGAGAGATTAATCTGAACTTTTTAAATATTGCATTAGCATTTATAATTTTATTATTTCATAGTATATAAAGGTGATATTAGTAATACTTTTTTAAGGTTTTTATCGTAATAACTAACTCCCATACTAAGGCTTTAAAACACTTTAAAATAATAGAAAAACCATGAAAAAATACAAACAATTTCACACCTTATGGAATAAAAAATCTATAAGATATTATATATTAAGATCTAATATAATTTTTAAAAAAAAATTTATACATAATATACAAAAGTCAGGAATAATTTTTCATGAAACCTTAAGATGTCCACATATTAAGATAAAAAATATTAAAAAATGAAAGATTAAAAAACAAAACAAGAAATTTAAAAACTTTTCTCAATTAAAAAACCGGCATGATCCTTCTCATAAGGCTCTAATTTAACCTTTTGAAGTATACTAAAACCATTACTTTTTAATTTACGTTCTTCTTCCTTAAAAATTTTTTTAGGCTTTTGCACAACATCAATACTACGAGCCTTAATCATAAGTAAACCTTGACCACCATCCTTTAAAAAGAGGTTCATATTCTTCATAAATAATTCACTTTGATTTGGTTGAGCAACATCACAATATACTAAATCAACCTTTTCAACTAAATCAATATAATTTTTAGGTTTAGTTGCATCATTAAGTAAAGGTGCAATATTCGGACGAATTTTACATAAATTATTTAATTTACGCATACTAACTGGTGAAAACTCAACAGCATAAATAATACCATCACTAACAACATCTGAAATATGAGACACAGTAGTTCCAGTAGAAGCCCCTAAATATAAAACCTTAAAATCCTTCTCCAATTTAAAATTCTCTAAACCATTTAACAATGCTGCAGCTAATTTAGATCTATGAGGATTCCATAACCTATACTCATCCTCTTCTTCATTAATTAATTTTTCACCATAAACACGTAAACCAGGAGTAATATTCTTTGTTGCAAGCATATCATCCTTTTGATAAATCTCCATATAAATCAAACTTCCTAAAAAAAAATTTTTATTCAAAATACTAACTTTTAACTTCCAAAAATCTATTTATTTTCTCTTTTTATGTTTACGATCACGTTTATTCTTCTTTTTACCCTGATACTTATTATGTTTATTTTTAGAAGAATCTTTTTCATAATTTCTTTCTTCTTCCCGTTTACGTTTTGTTTTTTTAGGGAAAGGATTTTCTTTTTCTATTCTTTCAACTTCACTTTCAAAATCTAATTTTATTTCTGGATTGAATTTTTTAACAAAAACATCTCTTCTAACTGCAAGAGAAATCTTTAAAGCTAAAGTTCTAGCAATTTTTCCACGATTCCACCAATTACAACTTCTAACATTAGGATGTTGATATATTAAACCATGTTTTGGTGGGCGTTCACCAGTTTTCAAATGTCTGAATAAAGCTTTTTCAGCACCCATAATTTGAACAGTACTTGAAGGATACATTGCTAATTTTTTAATACCTCCACTATGTGAAATTAATTTAGCACCTAAGGAAGCACCTACTAAATCTTTTAAATTAGGAGCAATACTTTCCATTTTATTTTCAATATATTCTATTATTTCCCTTCTAGATTCTTGCAGGGAATATAATGATTTTGTGAAATTGTTTAAAACTTTCAAATCTTCACTTTCAATATCTGCCCCTGCACTTTCCTCATAATCTATTTTAAACAAATCAGGATTGTTTTTAATAATTTCTTCCCTATTATTGTTTTCAGCAATAATTTTTATGTAAGCTTCATTATTATTTATTGCATCCATTTCTGGGAAGTAAATTATATACCATTCTCTCATACGTTCAATTAACTTACTTATAGATTCATCAATTTCATCAATTGAATTAATGGCTTGAATTAAAAGTTTATCATCTTCAGATGCACTTTCCTTCATTTTAATAGTTGCAATTTCATTATAAATTCCAATTATTTTTCCAGGATAAGATTCATTATTAAAAAAGTTTAATTTAGTTAATATTTCTTCTAAATTTTTTCTTAAGTACTCTCCACCTTCATTTGTAGTGTTTATACTTATTTTTTCAAATCCATTAACTGTTTTGTATTGTGATAATCTGTTTTCACTTTCAAGGTTAATCTCATCATATTCCTCTTCTAATTCTTCAATTAGACTTTTTTCAATATTTAAAACTTCTTTATCTTCAATTTTAAGTAAATTATCCACTATTTCATTTTCAGGGAATAGTTTATAAGTTATTAGTTTTAAATCTTGATTGAAAGCTAAAAATCCAGCTACGCATTTTGTAATATATAATTCCATATTATTTTATTAGACTTTACTTTATTATTAAAATTTTTTATATGGATTCTAATTTTTTTTTATAGTAAAATTATAAATCTTATATAAATCATAAATCTATAATAGTATAGAATTAAAATTATTATAAAAGATTTGTTTTAAAGGAGTAAAGAACTAATATGTTAGAAACAAATGTTTGTGGATTAAATTTTAAAAACCCATTGTTACTTGCTGCAGGAGTAATGGGTAGTCATGCATCCTCTCTAAACTGGATATTAAATTCTGGTGCTGCTGGGGTTGTAACTAAATCATTTTCCATAGAACCTAATCCTGGTTATCATAATCCAACAACTGTACCTGTTGAAGGTGGTATAATTAATGCTATAGGATTATCTAGTCCTGGTGTTGAGAATTTTAAAGAAGAATTAGAACAAATAGATTCTAAAGGTGTTCGTGTTGCATCTATTTATGGTGCTAGTCCTGAAGAATTTTCTTATCTAGCTAGTGAAATTGAAGATTTAGTAGATGTAATAGAATTAAATGTTTCATGTCCTCATGCAATGTGTGGTTATGGTTCTAGTATAGGTCAGGATCCTGCACTTACTGAAAAAATTGTTAAAGCAACTAAGGAAAGTTGTAATATTCCAGTTTGGACTAAATTAACACCTAATGTTACAAGTGTGAGTGAAATAGCTATAGCTGCAGAAAAAGGTGGTTCAGATGCAATTACTCTTATTAATTCTTTAGGTCCAGGTATGAAGATTGATATTAAAACAGGAAACCCTATTCTCTCTAATAAATTTGGTGGAATGAGTGGTCCTGCAATTAAACCTATAGCTTTAAGATGTGTATGGGATGTTTATGATAGTGTGGAAATTCCAGTTATAGGTGTAGGTGGAATAAGTAATTATAAAGATGTTGTAGAATTCTTATATGCTGGTGCTAGTCTTGTGCAGATTGGTACTTCTATAATGGATTATGGTCCTGAAATTTTCAAAACAATTAACACTGATTTAAAAGAATTTATAGAAAACAGTGATTTTACTTCCATAAATGATATGGTTGGTTTTGCACATAAAAAAATATAAAGAAAATATTAATAATGGGGAGAAATTTATAATGAAAAGTCCAGAAGTTTTAGAAATAAAGGAAATCATAGAAGAAACTCCTACAATTAAAACTTTCATATTCGATTGGGAAATGGAAGGAGAAAACATTCCTTACCCTGGTCAATTTTTAATGGTGTGGAATTTTAAAGATGAAAAACCAATGAGTATTTCCCATATGAATTTTAAGAATAATGAAATAGGATTCACTGTTAAGGCTATAGGTCCATTTACTAATAATATTCACACATTAAAAGAGGGGGATAATTTAGGTATCCGAGGACCTTTCGGTAATGGTTTTAATTGTGATTTTAAAGATAAACACATTCTTGCAGTTGGTGGAGGAGTTGGAATGGGTCCATTCATACCATTTTCTGAGGAATGTATTAATAATGGTGGAGAAGTTGATGTAATATCTGCTGCAACAACTAAAGATGAATTATTATTTGTTGAAGAATTAGAAGATTTAGGTGTAAATGTATATACCTGTACTGATGATGGTAGCTGTGGATTTAAAGGCTTTGCAACAGATCGTGTTAATGATTTATTAAAAACTAATCATTATGATTCTGCAGCTGTATGTGGTCCAGAAGTAATGATGAAACCAATATTTGATTTATTAGAAGAAAATAATATACCTGCACAATATGATATTGGTAGATATATGAAATGTGCAATAGGAATTTGTGGTCAATGTTGTGTGGATAATACAGGTTGGAGAGTTTGTAAAGACGGACCAGTTTTCAGTGAAAAACAATTAAGACAAATAACTGAATTTGGAAAGTATCAACGTGAACCATCTGGAATTAAACAATATTATTAAAAAATAAGAATTAATTTTTTTCATATTCTAATCTAAAAAAAAAGTGAATAGTTGGTTTTAAAAAATGGATATAAATTTCTCAAAAAAATTAACATTACCTATAATTGTCATAATTATACTTTTAGCATTATCTTTTTCAGTTTTAATGCCAGTATTAAATATGATACTTTTAGGTGCGATATTTGCTTATGGTTTAAGACCTATTGCTAATCGTTTACAATCTAAAATTAAATTTAGTTCTATTAGTACTATTATAGCAGTATTACTGGTTTTAATACCTTTAATATTATTATTAGTTTATATAGTGTTTATTATTAGTGGTTTTGCAATTAATTTTTTCAATTCAAATCATGCTACATTTACTAATTTTAGTTCAAGCCAATTATCTCCAATAGTTGCACAAGTTTTACCTGCACAGTATCATGCTAACATAGGATCTATTACAAATAGTTTATACTCATCAATAACAAATGGACTTCATTATGTTATTAATTATTTCATAGGATTAGTTAAGAAAATACCTTATATTTCATTAGAATTATGTGTATTATTCTTTTCAATGTATTATTTTACAAAAGATGGGGATAAATTCTGGGCATATGTACAAGCATTCATCCCAACTGAAAGATCAGAATTCTTTAATAATATGTTCTTTCAAATAGAAAATGTTTTAAAAAGCATATTCTTTGGACATTTCTTAACAGCTATTATAATTGGTATTATTGCAGGAATTGGATTTTATATATTAGGATTTCCTTATGCATTATTCTTAGGAATATTAACTGGAGTATGTCAATTAATCCCAATCTTTGGTCCATGGATTATTTATATCGTACTTGTAATTTGGGATTTAATTACAGGTAATTATCCTAGAGCTATCATAACCTTATTATTCGGAATCTTTTTAAGTTTATCTGATATGTATATAAGACCAGCATTATCCAGTAAATATGCTGATATTCATCCTTTAATACTATTTATAGGATTCTTATCTGGACCATTAGTATTTGGTATTGTTGGATTTATTTTAGGTCCATTATTCTTAGGAATAACTTATGCGGTTTTAAAATCCTTTAAATTAGAAATAGAAAAACAAGATAAGGAAAAACAATTATTAGAAGAATCTGGAGAACCAGGAGGGGGATAAATATGGAAAAACGGAAAATGATTGTAACTGATATAGATTACATAACACATGAAGACAAACCTGTAATTCGCCTTTTTGGGAAAATCAAAGGAGATAAGGAAGGTCAAAATATAATAGCATTAGATGGAACATTTGAACCTTACTTATATGTGATTCCTGAAGGGAATATTGAGGAATGTATTCTTCAAATAGAAGATGAAATAGAACCAATTAGAATTGAAAAACTTATTAAAAAAGATTTTCAAGTAGAGAAAGATTTTTTAAAAGTATTCTTTAAACATCCTCAAGACGTTCCTAAAAAGAGAGACATGTTAAGAGATTTAAATCTAGTTAATGATTTACGAGAACATGATATACCATTTTACAGAAGATATTTAATTGATAATGATTTATATCCTATGGGAGTAGTTGAAGTTGAAGGTGAATTAGTAGATTCTTTCCCTACAATTGATTCTAATAATAAATCCCTTGAAATCATGAAATTAGATCATTCTCCAGTTATGTCTGATAATGCTTATCAAAATTTCACTATATTGAGTTTTGATTTAGAAGTTTATAATCCAAAGGGCATGCCTAATGCAGATAAAGATGAAATAATAATGATAGGTGCTGCAAGTAACACTGGTATTAATAAAGTTATTAGTACTAAAGGGGAAAATATTGATTTTGTTGAAACAGTATCTAGTGAAAAAGAAATGATTGAATCATTTGTAAAACTTATTAAGGATAATAATTTTGATATTATAGTTGGTTATAATTCTGATAATTTTGATTTCCCCTACCTACGGGATAGGGCTAAAATTTTAGGTGTTGATTTAGATTTAGGTATGGATGGTTCTTCACTTAAATTTTTAAGAAGAGGATATACTAATGCTGCTACAATTAAAGGTTTAATTCATGTTGATTTGTATTTAGTAATGAGAAGATACATGAATCTTGATCGTTATACTCTTGAGAGAGTTTATCAGGAATTGTTTGGTGAAGAGAAAATTGATGTTCCCGGGGATAAGATTTTCATGTACTGGGATAGTGATGGTGAAGAATTAGATCGGTTATTTGATTATTCTCTTGATGATACTGTTTCTACTTTAAAAATTGCTGAGCAAACATTACCTATTAATCTTGAATTGACTCGTGTTGTTGGTCAACCTTTCTTTGATATTACTCGTATGGCTACAGGTCAACAAGCTGAATGGTATTTGGTTCGTAAAGCTTTTGAAATTAATGAGGTTGTTCCTAATAAACCTACAGGTAAGGATTTTATTAATCGTAAACATGAGAGTAATGTTGGAGGTTATGTTAAACAGCCTGAGGTTGGTTTGCATGAGAATCTTGTTCAATTCGATTTCCGTAGTCTGTATCCTAGTCTTATAATTAGTAAAAATATTTCTCCAGATGTTTTATATCATGAGGATGATTCATTTGATTCTTTAGTTGATGATGAAATTGATAAGGAGGATTATTTTATTTCTCCAGAACATCATTATATGTTTAAAAAGTCTCCTAAAGGTTTCATTCCTTCTGTTATTGGTAATGTTTTAGATGAACGTACTCGTATTAAAACTGCTATGAAGAAAAGTACTGATTATACTGAGAAAATGATGCTTGATGTTCAGCAACAAGCTTTGAAAAGATTAGCTAATACTATGTATGGTGTTTATGGTTATTCTCGTTTCAGATGGTATTCTTTTGAGTGTGCTCAAGCTATTACTGCTTGGGGTCGTGAGAATATTAAGGATGCTATGAAGTTTGCTGAGGATTATGGTTTTTATGCTATTTATGCTGATACTGATGGTTTCTATTGTAAGTATTGTCCTGATAAAGA